>JADGQU010000409.1 GCA_017881545.1 Gemmatimonadaceae bacterium | reverse complement strand
CCACCAGGTGATAGAAGAGACTTTCGTCGCGGAAGGTTTGAGCGAGCGCATCGCGGTGCGCGTGCCGCACTTTCTGGTGGTGCCGATGATCCTGGCGCGCACCGACCTCCTTGTCACCGTTCCCTCGCGCGTCGCCGCGGTGTTCGCGCGGCTGGGCAATTTCAAGGTGCTGAAGCTGCCGGTGGACATGCCAAGCTTCGAAGTGCGCCTGCACTGGCACCAGCGCTTCCACCAGGATCCAGCCAACCGCTGGCTGCGTCAGGTGATGACAGAGCTGTACGCAGAGCAGGCTTAGAGCGGAGTGCAAAAGCCGCCGTGCAAGCCGCCGCGGTAAGCGCCAACTGAACATCTGTTGACAAAAATCAAAGCAGCGCACTTCGAAATGTGGATAATGAAAATCAGATAGACGCCCGTTTGGACGGTCTTCCCTCCCGCTTAGTTGATCCTTCGGGATCGCGAAGGGCCCCTGCATTCACCTGGTAACCAGGAGGGGTCACAGGGTAGACCCTCCAAGCGGGCGTTTTTATTTCGGGGCCCGCGCCAAATTTTTCCGTTCCCCAACTCACGCTGTATTCCTGTCGTGCGTCGAAGCCAACGCTCCGGCATGCTGATCCAGAATTCTCGCCGCGTGCGCCTCTTGCGGGAGTGATGAGGTCCGTCCGCGACCGACTGATCCGGGTCCGCCTCTGATCAAGAAATACATGTCGATACTTAAGTCACGCCCTGAGTTTGCGCTTCGGTTTGGTGCGTCCGACCAGGCGTTCGATAAGCGCCGCGCCTTCCTGCAGCAGAAATTGCTTGAACGCAACGGCAACCGCCGGCAATCGCTTGTTCTTGTGATGCACGACGTGCCATTTGCGCATGAGCGGGAATCCTGCGACGTCGAGAACCGAAAGTCGTCCAGCCTCGAGGTCTCGGCCTATGGTGTGGGCCGAGAGAAAGCTGATTCCCATGCCCGCGATTACCGCCTGCTTGATGGTTTCGGTGCTCTTGATCTCCATCGTGATGTTGAACCTGACCCGGGATTCTGCAAGCAACTCGTCCATCGCGAGACGCGTGTCCGAACCTCGTTCGCGCACGATGAACGCCTCTTTGGTCAACGCCTGCAGCGAAATATTCTTCCTGCGCACAAGCCCGTGGCCGGGTGCCGCAATGATTACGTGCGGTTGCGGCGCGAACGCCTCGGCTATCATGTCGGGATTTTCCGGCGGGCGCAGCAGCACGGTGAGATCGGTCGTGTTCTCCACCAACTGGCGCACGATTTCCTCGCGATTGTTGACGCTAAGCCGCACGGTGACGTCCTCGTGGCGCCGGCAAAATTCCGCGACGAGACCGGGGAAAAAATAGTCTCCAGCGCTGATCACCGCGATATTGAGCAGGCCGCCGCGTATCCCTTTTAGCGCGGCGAGCGCCTCGTCGGCTTCCTTGATCTGCTGAATGATGGCGCGGCTATAGTGCAGCATCTGCTGACCAGCGGGAGTCAGATAGATTCTCTTTCCGAGTTGCTCGAACAACGGCAGCCCCGCGTGCTCTTCCAGTTGTTTGACATGGACGGACACCGCCGGCTGACTCAGGCGCAGTTCTTTTGCGGCGTGCGAATAGTTCAAATGCCGTGCGACCGCTTCGAACACCTTGATCTGGCGAAATGTCGCGCTTTTCATTCCGCTGCGCCGTTGCACTCCAGACTCGAATTCGCCAGTCATAAGTTTAAGACTATCACAACGATAGTCCACTATAGCCCAATTGGCGTACTGATTGATTTTTGTCAAATCGCCTCTCGATGCGCGGTTTATAAATGCATTGAAGCGTGGAGTGTGGGTAATTCCCAAGCAACAAAGGAGAATCGCATGGCAAGTAAAGTGCATCAGATTACGGTATGGGCGCGGGGCGTGGTGCAGGACAAGGAAGGACGGGATATCGCCAATGGCGTGGCCAAGGCAGCGGGGAAGGATGGCAAGTTCACCCAGGCCTTCGACAACTACGTGGACCTTCCCGATCGGGTGAACGTTCCGCTCAGGAAATACGCCCGCATCAGCGACGAGGAAATCGAGGAACGCTACGAATACGAGAACGAGAAGCCCGAGATCGTGATCGTGGCGGACGCAACCATCGTGAAAGGCATCAACATCCTTCGCGGAATGCAGAAGGGCGGGATCCTCGTCGTGGCTACCGATCGCACGCCGGACGAAATCCTGAAGTTCATTCCCAACAAGGACCTGCTCGACACTATCGTCTGCGTCGATGCCAGGGCGATATGCGGCGACCAGACAGTGGACTTTTCCGGCAGCGAGGGCGGCGTCGATTCGGTCGGCCTTGGGCAGGGGATTTCCGCGCCGATTCTGGGCGCGCTTGCCCGAGGTACGAACCTCGTGAAACTGGACAATCTCGCAGCGGTCGTGAAGAACACCGGCGCCCTTCGCAAGGGCCACGAAAACGCTGTGGTGAAGAACCTCAACTAACGCCAAGTACAACGGAGATCAGGCGATGTTTATTATCCCCAAAGAGAAGGAAGTTCCACTCGGATGCGTCACCCCTGCGCCAATTGGCGAGCAGCCGATGATGATTACCGGCAACTGGCGCGAATACCGGCCCGTGATCGATCGCGAAAAGTGCGATCTGTGCTTGAACTGCATGGTGTTCTGTCCGGACGCCTGCTGGCATCTGGACGAAGCCGAAGAGGCGGTCGTCTGGAACGCGAAGTACTGCAAGGGCTGCTCGATTTGCGTCAACGAGTGCAGCACGGACGCCTTAAGCAAGGCTTACGAACTGGATTTCGAGGACGGCGTGGTCCGACTCGAAAAACCGTTCTAAGGAGAGAGAACCATGACAAGAGAAATGATGTTGAGCGGATGCGCCGCTGCGGC
>JADGQU010000408.1 GCA_017881545.1 Gemmatimonadaceae bacterium | reverse complement strand
TTCCGCCGCCGGAACCGGAGCCTGAAGCGATGATCGTCACGCTCCCTCCGGAGCCGCAACCCGAACCGATCGCCGCATTCGTGGCCACGCCGGAGCCTGAACCCGAGCCCATCGCTGCCCCCACCTTCCACCCCCCACGCCCCACGCCCACCCCCCGCAAACCCTTCGACTGGGAGTCGCTGATCGGCGTCAAGCTTTTCTCCTGGATCGCCGGCATTGCGCTCGTTCTGGCCGCGCTCTTCTTTCTCAACTACTCCGTCGAGCATGGCTGGCTCAGCCCCATGGTGCGCGCGACACTGGGGATGGTGACCGGTATCGTGCTGCTGCTGGTTTGTGAGCTGCGTGTTGCCCGCGACTACAGCTTCACCGCGAACGCCATGGACGGCGCGGGTATCGCCATCCTCTACGCCACGCTCTTCGCCATCCACGCGCTCTGGCACCTGCTGCCGGTGGGTGTCGTCTTCGCGCTGATGCTGATCGTCACGGCCATCGCCGTGCTGCTGTCGATCCGGCGCGACTCGGTATTCATCGCTCTGTTGGGTCTCGTCGGTGGCTTTGCCACGCCGGCGCTGTTGTCGACCGGCGAAAACAAGCCGATCGCCCTCTTCTCCTACCTGCTGCTGCTCAACGCCGGTCTGCTCTGGGTGGCCATCCAGCGACGCTGGCCGCTGCTGACAGCTCTCAGCGTCGTTTTCACCGTGATCTATGAATGGAGCTGGATCGGCAAGTTCCTGACGGTCTCGCAGCTTCCGCTCGCGGTGTCGATTTTCATCCTCTTCGCCGCTGCGGCCGGGGCATCGCTCTGGCTGCGGCGCCGGGCGGACAACGCGCAGAGAAGCTTCGACCTCGCGGCCATCTCCTCCGCCGGCCTGCCGCTTCTCTTTGCCATTTACGTCGCGGCAGTGTCGAGCTACGGCGTGCAGTACAACGTTCTCTTCACGTTCCTGCTCTTCATCAGCACCGGCCTGTCGGTGATCGCCATTTTCCGCGGCCCCGCGTGGCTGCACCTGCTCGGTGGTGCGACCATCGCGCTGGTCCTGATCGTCTGGCGGGCGTCTTCCTACACGCCAGAGGCCTGGCCCTGGATCCTGGTCTGGATCGCCGCATTCGTCGTCGTGCAACTCGTGCTGTCGCACTTCACGCAGGCTCCGCGCCTCGTCATCGCGCCGCTCTTCCTTCTGCTTTTCCTTCCCTTCGCGGCGATGCCGGTTCCGGCGTCCGCGCCCATGCTGCTTTTTGGCACCCTCTTCGTGCTGGTGGCACTCGTCGCCGCGTACGCGATCAGGCACGAGGCCGGCCCGGTGTACGCGATTGCCGCGTTCCTGGCCATCGCCACGGAGGGAGTCTGGTCAGCGGACAACGTGACCCGCGAGCGTCTGACGACGGCGCTGATCATCTACGCCGCGTTCGCGTTGCTGTTCCTGGCGGTTCCGGTGATTGCCCGCCGCCTCGGCCGGAACGTCGTCTCGCAATGGACGATGCTCGGTCTCATCGTCGGATCGATCGGCGTTCTCTTCTTTCTCACCTCCGGCTCGATCGCGCAATACGCGTTGGCGGCGCTGGCGATTCTGTTGGCGGTCATCAACATCGGTGCGATCAGTGAGGCGAAGTCGACGGAGCGCACCATCCTGGCGATCTCGTCGATCGTTCTCTCCTGGATCGTCATCACGATCTGGTGCGCGAACGCGTTGACGCCGGCAACCCTTCTCGCCGCGCTCACGGTCCATTTCCGGGACGTGAGGGACCTCCTCGCGACGGGCCTGACCCTCTGGTTCTTCGCGACACCCATCCTCTACAGCGCAACGGACATCAGGCAGGAGCGCGTGCGCGCGCTCCTCCGGTGCAATCCCGCGGCGCCGCTCTTCGACGCCTGGCGCGACGCGTTTTTCTACGGTCGCTGGATCGAAGCGTCGCGCTGGGGCGTCCTCCTCGCGCTCGCGTGCGCTTCGTTCCTCCTCGGCTACGCGTTTTTCGACCGGCTGCGCGACTCGTACGCGGAGGCTGTGTGACGCCCGCGGTGAGGGCCGAGGGGCTCTCGAAGTCGTATCGAAAATGGGGACGCACCCGCGCGTTCGGCACGCTCAAGTCGGCGCTCCTCGGTCGCTCGCTCGGCGCGGCGCTCGCGCCGTCGGAGGTGGTCGCCGCGCTCACGGACGTGTCGTTCACGGTGGCGCGGGGCGAGACGTTCGGAGTCGTCGGGCCGAACGGCTGCGGCAAGTCCACGCTCCTGAAGCTCGTCGCCGGCCTGTTCAAGCCCACGTCCGGGCGGCTCGCCGTCGACGGCAAGGTCTCGGCGCTCATCGAGCTCGGCGCGGGCTTCCACCCGGAGATTTCGGGGCGCGAGAACGTCGTCATCAACGGCGTCATGCTGGGGCTCACGCGCCGGGAGATCGAGAGGAAGCTCCCCGAGATCGTCGCGTTTTCGGGCCTCGAGGACTTCATCGACGAGCCCGTGAAGACGTACTCGTCGGGCATGTACGTGCGCCTCGGCTTCGCGGTCGCCGTGCACGTCGACCCGGACATCCTCGTCGTGGACGAGGTGCTCGCCGTGGGCGACGAGGCGTTCGCGCACCGATGCCTCGACACCATCGCGGACTTCTCGCGGCGCGGCAAGACGATCTTCTTCGTGTCGCACTCGCTCGCCCTCGTCGAGGAGCTCTGCGACCGCGTTCTCTACCTCGAGGGCGGGCGCGCCAAGGGCCTCGGCGATCCCCGCGAGGTCATGGCGGCCTACCGCCTCGACGTCGCTGCCGGCGAGGGCGCACGCCTCGCGGTGGAGCACCGGAAAGACCAGGAGATCTTGCTTCGGACAAGAGATCGGACAAGAGAAGAGAAGATTTTCTTAGAAGGGGAAGAGGGGACGGCC
>JADGQU010000407.1 GCA_017881545.1 Gemmatimonadaceae bacterium | reverse complement strand
AGCTGATACATCGGTCCGGTGATCGGCGCGATCTCCGGCAGTACCGGCATTCCCAGCGCCAAAGCGCGCGCGCTGTTCAGCAGCAGGAAGCTCGCGACATACGTCAGCGTGATGTGAAGCACGCCCACGCGCGCGGCGATGATCAGTCCGAAGATCCAGATCACCAGGTTGGTCGTGACGTCGTTGCCGAACTGGTGGCTGAGCACCGAAACGTGGTTGGGCGCTGCGAGCAACAAGGCGCTGACCGCGAAATTCGTGGGATTCCAGAGGTGATTGCCGCGATAGCGCAGGACGTACTTGGACGAGATCGCGATAAAGCCGCCGAGCACGAACGGCCAGAGCGCTCCGCCCTGCGGCTTGAGGAGAAGCGTGAGACTGATCCCGCTGATATAGGCGCTCAGCAGGTTGACGACCTTGCCGCGATCGAACCATGAGAGCACGGCCTCGGTTGCTACGCACACCCCAAGCGCCAGCACGAGCCGGTCGTAGCTACCAAGCATATGGTAGCGGAGCTGCGCCGCCGCCAGCACCAGCGTGATCAGAAACGCTATGAGATAGCGGGGATCGATCTTGCTGGCGCGATCCCAGGAGCGATATAACATCGCTAGGCTAGGCATCATCAATTGGCGATGACAAGGGAGAAGCTATGCGACTGTCCGGACGCCCAGTCTGTTTTGCCGTCCTTTTTATGGTTTCCACCGGTGTGATGTGTGGTGCTCAAAATACCGACGCCAGAATACCGGTAGTCCTCTCGACCGATGTCGGCAACGAGATCGACGACCAATGGGCCATCACCTATCTGCTCCTCCAACCCCGGTTCGAAGTGCTTGGCGTGATGTCGGCGCACGCCCCGTCGATCAGTGCACCCGCCGGTCAGACCTCTTTGCGCATTCTTGTCGATGTGGTCGAGAATCGTCTGGGGATGGCTGCACACCCGCCTCTCATCGAAGGAGGGAGTCTTCCCTTGCAGGACGCGAGGACGCCTCGCATGAGCCCGGCTGTTCACTTTCTTGTCGAGACTTCCAGGCGCTTCACCAAAGACAATCGCCTGACCGTCCTGATGATCGGAGCGGCCACGGATGTCGCTTCCGCGATCCTTACCGACCCAACCATTGTTGATCGTGTTCGCGTCATCCAAATGGGTTTCCCCGATGAGAAGGGTGGCGAAGAGTTCAACATTCACAATGACGTGCATGCGGTGCAGGCGATCCTCGACTCAAAGGTGCCGCTCGTCATCGGACCCGGCAATGTCTGTCGCGCAAGCCTCTCGCTCAGCCTGGATCAGGCGCGGGCAATGCTAGCCACCCGCGGGGCAATCGGAGCGTGGCTGTGGGAGGAATATCAGGCGTGGTACTACCGTGCCGTGAAGCCACTGAGGGTCGACGATTTCTCCAAGCCCTGGGTCATTTGGGACGACATCACTCTCGCCTACGTTTTGGGAATGACCAAGCAACACACGCTGCCGCGCCCGAGCATGCGCGATGACATGTCGTTTGCGCTGGGCAATACCGATCAGACCGTCACCTGGATCACGGACGTCGACGAGGAGCGAATGTGGGCTGATTTCCTGGGTCTCGTAGACGCTTACCAGCGAACGCACACAGTCAGTAGAAAGATCTACGGTCGCTTGACGTTCATGATGCCCTGAGCGGGCTCGGTGATGGTGACGAAGCGATCTATAGGCGGACGGGAGACCACCTGCCGAGTCCCGGACGGCCAGTATATGGTGACGCGGTCCACCCACTCGTGGGATCCGAGTCCGAAGTGCAGCCGCCGATCGTTCTGGCTCGCGAAGCCCGATCCGCCGTCGATTACCCGCCGCTGCCTGAGAAGCCCGGTCTCGAGCACCACCTCGGCGCCGATCGCGCTCCGATTGCTGCGCGTGCCGACCAGCTTGAATGCGATCCAGTGGTTGGTGCTGTCGGGATAGTCGCGATACACAACTGCCGGCTGGTTCTGGTTCGCAACGATCACGTCCACCGCGCCGCGATTCCAGAGATCAGCGAGCGCCACCGCGCGGCCGTCGTACAGGTCCGTCACGCCGACGTTCTTCGCCACATCCACCCAGCCCGCCACGCCACGATTGATGTACACCCGTGAAGGCTCGTAGCCGGAGAGACTCGCGTTCCCAAATGCCGGCCAGGTTGCGGCGTCCTCGAAGAATCGGCCGTTGGCGCCGGCGATCTTGGACATCGCGTACCAGTAGCTCTTGCCGCGGTCGGCGGAAATGAACCCGTTGGCGACGAAGAGCTCGTTGGCGCCATCGTTATTGAAATCGCCGAACTGCGCTCCCCACGCCCAGCCCGCATCGGCGATCGCGCCTTCGGCGACATTGCGGAAGCGGTGCGTCTCGGCCATCTCGTTCACGCGCAGGTTGTTGTTCTGAAAGAGGTATCCGCGCTCGGAGATGTTGGTGATGAATGCATCGAGCCGGCCGCGATTGAATGCATCGCCAAGCGTCGCCGACATGCCGCTCTTGGATTCGCTCTCGAGACCGGCGGTGGTCAGTACGAAGCGGCGCCCACCCTGGTTGAGATACAGCTCTTCGGGGCCGTAGTCGTTGGCGAGATAGATGTCCGGCCAGCCATCGCCGTTGAAATCGGCTGACGCGGCCGCGAGAGACCACCGCGTGCTGCCAACGCCCATCTTGTCCGTCACGTCCTCGAACTTGCCACCACCGAGATTGTGGAAGAGCAAATTCTTCCCGCCGTTGGTGGCGAACTCGAAGCTGTTGTGCATGATCCTGGTCGTATTGAGGTGCCAGAGATCAATGTCGCTTCGGAAATAAGCAGTGACATACAGATCGAGGAGGCCGTCGCGATCGTAATCGAGCCAGATCGCGCCGTTGCTGTTCACCCAGCGGCGAAGCCC
>JADGQU010000109.1 GCA_017881545.1 Gemmatimonadaceae bacterium | reverse complement strand
CGCGCACCACCGAATGGTTGCTGCCCCACGACCGCGCCCGTCGGCTTGTCGTTGATGTAGAAGTTGCCGGCGGCATTGCGGAGGATGAGCGCGGCCTCGCGGACCGCCTGGCGGTCCCTGCTGAACACCGCACCGGTGAGCGCGTACGGAGAAGTCTCGTCCACGATCTTGAGCGTCTCCTCCCACTTGTCGTCGGGATAGACGTGCGCCGTCACCACTGGCCCGAATATCTCCTCGCACAGCAGGCGATACCCGGGATCCTTTGTCTCGATCAAAGTCGGCTCGATGAAGTATCCGTCATCCCCGCGAACGACACCGCCGGCTATAATGCTCGCATTCTTGCGGCCATGTTCGATGTACTCGCTGATCTTCGCGAACGCCCTCTTGTCGATTACGGCTCCCATGAAATTCCGGAAGTCAGTGACATCTCCCATTTTGATGTCCTTCATGATCGCGACGGTACGGTCCCGCACCTCGGGCCAGATAGATTCGGGGATGTAAACCCTGCTCGCCGCCGAGCACTTCTGTCCCTGGTACTCGAACCCTCCGCGGGCGATGGCGACTGAGAGCGCAACCGGATCCGCCGACGCATGCGCGACGATGAAGTCCTTGCCGCCCGTCTCCCCGACGATGCGCGGGTACGATTTGTAGCGCGACATGCTGGCACCGATTGTCTTCCACATGTTGTTGAAGACGGCGGTACTTCCGGTGAAATGCACGCCGGCAAGATCACGGCTCGAGAGAAGCGTGTCGGAGATGAGGGCAGCATCTCCCGGCACGAAGTTGATCACACCCGGAGGAAGTCCTGCTTCATCGAGCAGCTTCATGATGTAGTACGCGCTCAGTATTGCGCTCGACGCCGGCTTCCAGATGACGGTGTTCCCCATCAGGGCCGGCGCGGTCGGAAGATTGCCCGCGATCGACGTAAAGTTGAACGGCGTCACCGCGTACACGAATCCCTCGAGCGGCCGGTAGTCGAGCTGGTTCCACATCGTACGGTCGCTGATCGGCTGCTCGTCGTAGAGGCCTTGCGCGTAGTGCGGATTGAATCTCCAGAAGTCGATCAGCTCGACCGCCGCGTCGATCTCCGCCTGAAACGCCGTCTTCGATTGACCGAGCATCGTCGCCGCGTTTATCGTGGGTCTCCACGTCGTCGCCAGCAGCTCGGCTGCCTTGAGGAACACGGCGGCGCGATCTTCCCACGCCCAGTTCGCCCAGTCGTGCGCAGCTTCCTTCGCCGCGGTGATGGCCTGATCGATGCTCGCCGCGCTGGCGCGGTGCCACTGGGCCAGCACGTGACGGTGATTGTGTGGCATCACCGACTCTGCCAGCGTGCCGGTGTGAACCTCGTTGCCGCCAATGATGTTGGGAATGTCGATCCGCTCGCCGGACATCGAGCTCAGACGCTCCTTGAGCCCCGCTCTCTCCGGAGACGCCGGCGCGTAGCTCTTGACCGGCTCGTTCACCGGCGGCGGCACACGACGGTTGCCATTGAATCCGGTCAGAACTCGCGCGGCCGTCTCAGGAGCCGCGCTCGGGGCGACGGACTCGTCGTTGTTTGATTTGGCTTTGCGCAAACCGGCGCCAGAAGACCCGGAGCGGTCGGGTTTGGCTGCAGAGGCAGGCATGGATTCCTCGAGATGACGTGCGAAGGTACTCGCGAAAGATAGTGGAGTCCTCCTTCTCTAGCCCGGCGCGGAGAGCTAATGTGCCCGGATGAGCAATCGCGCACTGACATACTCGCTGGCGCTCCTTCTCACCGCCTGCGTCAACGAGCCGGTCGAGTGGAGCGACGTCTCCTATCGCCAGTCCCAGCTCGGCGATCCGGATGCGCGGAGCGCGGTAATGAGCACGAATCTGCCGGCCATTGCGGGCGCGAGCTCGCCCTGCATCCGCTCGATTCGCACCGCCGGAGCTGCCACGGAACTGTTTCGCGCCTGGTGGTCGTCACGGAACGACAGCAACGTCGTGCTGTCTATGCAGCGCTCCGGAGATCAGGGCGTGACCTGGCAGCCGCCGGTGGAAGTCGAGTCGCGCGATCGCGGTCGTCGCGGCTGCGATCGCCCGGCTCCCGGGATTTTCTACGATCCCTCGAGCGGATACGTGCATCTCGTCTACTTCATCCAGACGAGCGACGGAGCCGGCGTCTTCTTCGCGCACTCGATGGACAAGGGTGAGATGTTCCACTCGCCAGTCCCCGTTGTCTATGGGAATTCACCTTCTGTGGCGAGCGTTGCCGCGCACGGCGACAGCGTGGTCGTGGTGTTCGAGGACCCGAACTCCACCACGCACAGAATTGGGATCGTCCTCTCTCACGTGACGGGGCACATTTTCGACCAGCGCGCGCAGGCAACCCCTGACGATGTTCCCGCGATCGCCCCCTGGGTCGCACTCGATCACAACAAAATCAGAGTCTGGTGGAAGACGCCCAACGATTCCGCCGGCACGCCGGAGCGGGTGGGATACCGCGACGGCACCTGGCGGTGAGAGCGACTACTGCTTGGCCGTGCTCGGGCTACCGCTATCGGGTCGGTCGCGAATCACCTGAGGCAGAATTGCCCACTGCTCGGGACGCAACAGCTTTTCCGCGGCGACGAGCGCTCGCGCGGTATTGCCCGACGCCTCCTCGAGCATCATCGCGACACTCCCCGCCATCTGCGTGACGTCGCCTGCCTCCTGCGACTTGGAGAGCAGAGAGCGAATGTCCTTGTAGATCGTCCCGTTCTTCGCCTGTAGCGTGTCGGCGACGTCGGTGAGCCCGACGATCTGAATCGCGCTCAGGTGCAGCGTATCCTTCATGTCGAGAATCTCGGCGACCGGATTCGGAACTGTGGCATCGACTCGCTTGGCCTTTTCCGTTTCGCGCGCAGATGGCACCTCGGATGTGCCCGTTATCTCGACCATCGAGAGCGCGAGCGGCGTTCCACCCAGCTGAAGGTCGATGGTCATCTGCTCCGGATCCTTCGTACGACGGGTGATCGTTCGCTGCACGGGCGCGAAGCCCATGTGTTTTGCCTGGAGCACGTATCTGGGCGCCGTCTCGGGGAAGAAGATCTTGTAGCGCCCCTCCGCGTCCGTTGTGTACGACCGCGTGCGACCCGAGCCGAGCGATGTCGCGCCGACCCGAGCATCGGCGACGGGCTTGCCGGTCAGGTCGGTGACACGTCCGGTGAGAATGTCTGCACGCCCTTCTGTCTGCGCCTGAATTGCTGCCGTAGCCAGACAGAGAGCCAGGAGGGGAATGACGGTTCGCATCAGCCAGCCGAGGGGGACGCCTCTATAATCGACCTCCGCGCGCGCGGGTGCAACACCCGGAACCGCCAACGCGTCCATGGACGCGGACGGTAGAGTACTTGCAGCGGCGAGCGGCATGACTCGATACATAGGCGCCCACACGATCGACAACGGCGGCATCCACATGGCTGTTCTCCGCGCGGGGAACGCGGGGATGACTGCTCTACAGCTCTTCACGGCCATCCCGAAGTTCTACGGTGACAAGGCGACAATCAAGCCGGAAAGGGTGGCGCGCTTCAAGGCAGCGCTGGCCAAAACCAAAATCAAGCCGGCGAATGTCGTCGTGCACGCGGCCTACGTGCTGAGCGTGGCGACACCCGAGGACGACAAGTGGGCGAGGGCGAGCGCAGGCCTCACCAAGGAGCTTGAGAGGTCGAGCGCCCTCGGCGTAGGTGCGGTGTGTTTTCATCCCGGCTCAGCGGGCACAGGCGACCGCGCGGACTCCGCCAAGCGGATCGCCAAAGCGATTGCTGTCGCGCTGAAAACGATCGATTCCGATACGCGTCTCCTCGTGGAGAACACCGCGGGCGCGGGCAAGACCATGGGAAAGACGGCGCAGGAGGTCAAGGAAATCCTTGCCGGCGTTCCGGAATCTCTCCGGCCGAGAACCGGCTACGGACTCGACACCTGCCACCTCTTCGCCTCGGGCTACGACATCACGGCGTCGAAGCAGGCGCTCACCGCGGTGCTGGACGAATTCGAGGAAGCCGCGGGCGAGCCGCCCTCTTTTTTCCATCTGAACGACAGCGAGGGAGAGCTGGGATCGAACAAGGATCGCCACGTTCTCATAGGGGACGGACGCATTGGGAAGCAGCCGTTCGAGTGGCTCATGCATGACCACCGCACGAGCAATGTGCCGCTCATTCTCGAGACCCCACAGCAGAACTACGAGATAGCGGAAGACGACGATTCGCCCGACCCGTACGACGTCAAAATGGTGAAGCTTCTGGAGGAATTTGCTGGAAAATGAGGGTACCACCCGACTCATCGGGGCCCAAAGTGTCGTTTTTCCCTCTGAGACTTCGTGTTTCTCATAGGGAAACTCTTTGCTTTCCCTATTGCTTTCGCCTCGCGGGACTATAGTTTGCGTCGCTGACGGACGTGCGTTTCACTCTCTTGTAACAACTCGCATCCGATCATTAAACCAGGAGACACGATGGCAGCAAAAAAGAAGAGCAAAGGAAGAAAGAAGTCCTCGTCCCGGAAGTCTTCGGCCAAAAAGTCATCTAGAAAAGCGGCGAAGAAAGGCGCTCGTAAGAGCAGCCGCCGGAAATCCTCGGGCAAGAAGCGCGTGCCCAACGCGGCGTTCATGAAGCCGATGCAGCCGAGCAGCGATCTCGCCAACGTGGTTGGCAGCTCACCGATGCCGCGCACGGAAGTCACGAAGAAGCTCTGGCAGTACATCAAGCGGAAAGGTCTCCAGGATGCGAAGAACCGCCGCATGATCAACGCCGATGACAACCTCCGTCCGATCTTCGGCCGCGCACAGGTCTCCATGTTCGAGATGACCCGGCTCGTCAACAAACATCTCAGGAACCCGTAAGCTCCTTGGCAACATCGTCTAATGCGGGGCGCGCTCAAAAGGCGCGCCCCGCTTCGCAGTGGTACCAGCCGCGAAACCTCTGGGAGAGTTTCAAGTCGATCGCCGGTGCACTGGCCATCTTCCTCGTCCTCCGGGCGTTCCTCGTCGAGGCGTACCGGATTCCGTCCGGCAGCATGATCCCGACGCTGCTCGTAGGAGACTGGCTGTTCGTCAACAAAGCGATCTACGGCGCGCACGTGCCGTTCAGCCGCGCGAGCCTGCCGGCGTACCGGGACCCGAAGCGTGGTGACGTCGTGGTTTTCGTATCACCCTATCAGGCCGATGAAGCCGGGCGTGGCGCAGATCCTACTCCGACGCTGGTCAAGCGCCTCGTGGGAACACCGGGCGACACGCTCTACATGCGGAACGCGATTCTGTACGTAAATGGGATCGCGCAGCGCCAGGGCTTCGGCGTGACTGCGCAGGTCGATCCGGCCATGGGCGCCTCCGTCGACCCACTGTTCGATTGGCAGAAAACGGTCGGACTCAAATCGTCGCGCTTTGGCGCGGCGCCCGCGCAGCCGAGCCATGACAACTGGGGTCCGCTCGTCGTTCCGCCGAAGCGACTCTTCATGATGGGCGACAGCCGCTACAACTCGAAGGACAGCCGCTACTGGGGATTCGTCCCGAGGGAGAACGTGCGAGGGAAGCCGTTGTTCGTGTACTACTCCTACAACGCGGACGACAGCGATCGTCCCCTGCCGATGATCACAGACATCAGGTGGAGCAGGATCGGGCACTGGATCAAGTAGTTACCGATCCGCCGCGCCCGGCGTCGAATCGGGAGAGGAGGGAGTTCTCCCTATGATTCAGTCGCGAAATCTATGGACGACGTTGGCTCGCGAGTTACATTGCAAGTCGTGACGAAGCCCGATGCCGTCGAGAAGCGCCGCCACCTGTTCAAGTCGAGCGAATGGGATCTCGAAGAGCCGGCGGCGTTCACGAGGATCGCGCGGTCCCCCATCGAGCTCGCGCTGATGACGGGCGTCGTGATTCGCCTCTTCCGCGCCGTCGTTCTCACACACGGCGCGGCCACCAGCACCTTCCTCGGCGCTTCGCTTGTGCTGGGGACTCTCTTTCTGCTGGGGATGGCGACGCTCCACCTCGGAAGATTCCCCACTCGCGAGTGGCCGTGGCGCGCGCCGCTGTTCGCGGTGTTCGAGACCGCGGGGGAGATGACGGTGAGCCTGCTGCTGATCGCACTGCACCGCGAGCCGTGGGGAACCGCGCGCGCCGAGTTCGTGGACTGGCAGGCGATGGCGACCGGCGTGGTATTCTGGCGCGTGCTGGGCGTGAGCGTATGGGCGCTGCTGCTCGGCGGCACGGTATCGTTCATCCGCGGCCGCGTACTGAAGGAGACCGGCAGGGAGGTCGAGCCGAAGACTCACCCCGACGGGCAGCCCTTCATCGAGAGAAGAAAGCGGGACGAGTTCTAGCTACGCGGCGGTACTGGCCTCGCAGTACTTGTCGAACGCGCGGACGAGATCCTTTGCGATGTCGTCGGCGGTGCGCCCCTCGATCTGATGACGCTCGAGCATGTAGACGAGCTGGCCATCCTTGAGCAGCGCGATCTGCGGTGAGCTAGGCGGATAACCGGTGAAATAACTTCTCGCCCGCTGCACCGCCTCGACATCCTGTCCCGCGAACACCGTCGTGAGCTTGAGGGGCCTGGTTTCGTGCTGGATCGCCTTGGCAACAGCGGGGCGCGCGTTGCGAGCGGCGCAGCCGCAGACCGAATTGACCACGACGAGCGTGGTCCCCTGCGCGTCCTTCAGCTTCGAATCGACTTCCTGGGCCGTACGCATTTCTTCAACGCCGAGCTGCGTCAGTTCCTGACGCATCGGGGTGACGAATCTCTCATCGTACATCTTGGTGCCTCTCTTGAACGAATGGACTAAGTGCTACTGAATAATAACGGAGTGGCAAACCCAACTGCGAACTGAGTAAGGTAGGAGGTGCGAGGTTCTAGTCACGAGGTCGGAGGTACAAGCGCGATGAATCAGCGTTACAGGCTTGCCTCACACCTCGCACCCACTACCTCGCACCTCCTACCTTACTCTTCTCTCAGTTGGTTTTATCGAGCGTAGGAGACCCACTTCATCATCTCCCTCATGGTCGGCCTCTTCCCGTACATGAGCAGCCCGACACGGTAGATCCGCGACGCCAGCCAGAGCGCCGCGACGCAGCCGATCACCAGGAACGCAAGGCTGGCCGCCATCTCCAACGGCGGCACGCCCGTCACCGCCATGCGGATCGGCATGATGATCGGTGAGGAGATCGGTACGAGCGACAGCACCTTCGCCGTCGTACCGGTCGGATTCAGCAGCACGGGCTGAATGAACACCCCGGTGCTCACGATCATGATCATGAGCGGGCTCGCTGCCTGTCTCGCCTCACTCTCGCTGTTCACCGACGAGCCCACCGCCGCGTAAAGCGACGAGTAGAAAATGAACCCCAGCAGGAAGAAGAGCAGGAAGAGAATTCCCGCGCCGAGGCTGATGTCGGGCAGG
>JADGQU010000108.1 GCA_017881545.1 Gemmatimonadaceae bacterium | reverse complement strand
GTTCAGATTATCAAACTGAGCGGATTCTCGATGTACCGTCGGACCGTCTGAAGGAATTTCGCCCCAGTGGCGCCGTCGACCGCGCGGTGATCGCAGCTCATCGTGACGCGCATTCTCTGGCGAACTTCGAGCTGACCATCGATCACCACCGGCTTCTCCTCGACGCCTCCGATGGCGAGAATCCCCGCCTCTGGCGGGTTGATGATCGCCGTGAACTGGTCGATGCCGAACATGCCGAGGTTGGAGACGGTGAAGGTGGCTCCGGTGTACTCCTCGGGCAGGAGTTTGCGCTCACGCGCTTTCTTGGCCAGCTCGCGCGCCTTCTCGGAGATTTCCCAGAGCGACAGGCGATCGGCGTCGAACAGGACTGGAGTGATGAGGCCATCCTCGACCGCGACCGCCATCGCGACGTGAATGCGGTTGAACTGGCGAATCTTGTCGTTGAGCCAGTGCGCGTTGACTTCAGGATGTTCTCCGAGCGCGAGCGCGACTGCCTTGATGACGATGTCGTTGAAGGAGACCTTGTACTGCTCGCCCATTTCCAGCAGCTGCGTGCGCAGCTCCGCGGCGCGCGTGGCATCGAACTCCGCGGTGAGGAAGAAAGTCGGAACCGGGCCGTTCGACTCGGCGAGACGACGCGCGATCGTCTTCCTGATCAGCGTGAGCGGGACGTCCTTGAAGTCGCCCTCGGTCGCCAGTCTGTCGGCGGCCGCCGAGCGTGCGGCGGCTCCTGCAGTTGCTGCAGTTGCCTTCGCATTCTCGATATCGCGTTTGACAATGCGGCCTCCGGGACCCGAGCCCTGGATTGAGCCGAGCTGGATTCCCTTGTCGTTGGCTAGCCTGCGCGCGAGAGGTGAGGAACGCTGGCGTCCGCCTGGAGGCGCAGCGGCGCCCGGTCGCGCGCCATTGCCCTTGGGCGGCGGCGGCGGCGGGGCGGCCGGTCGAGGCGGCGCCGGACGAGGTGCCGGAGGAGCGCTTGCCGCAGGGGCGCCGGCGGGGGCGGCAACTTTCTGCGCGGGCGCAGCCGGCGCTTCGGTTTGCGACTGGTCGGACGACTCCGGAACGGCGTTTCCTTGCCCAGGCTTGGCGGATGCTGCTGCGGGCGCCGAGGCAGCGGCCGGCGCTGAGGCAGCTGCTGGTGCTGCACCGGCAATGATTGCGTCGATGTTCTCGTCCTTGGTTCCGATTACCGCGAGCAGAGTTCCGACCGGGGACGCATCACCTTCGTTCGCGAGGCGCTTCCGCAGGACGCCATCGCCGCGCGCGACCAGCTCCATCACTGCCTTATCGGTCTCGACCTCGGCCAGCACGTCTCCGGATTTGACCTCATCGCCCTCGTTCTTGTTCCATTTGACGAGGCGGCCTTCCTCCATCGTCGGCGAGAGCGCCTCCATCGTGACTTTCGTTGCCATAGTCGCTCAGTCGAGGTACATGACTTTCTTGATCGCCGCGATCGCCTTGCCGGCGTCGGGCTTTGCCGCTCTCTCCAAATTCTTGGCGTAGGGCATCGGCACGTCTTCCTGGTGCACGCGCAGCACGGGCGCATCGAGATCGTCGAAGCATTCGCGCTGGATGAAGTCGACGACCTGTGAACCCATGCCGCAGATCTCCCAGCCTTCCTCCAGGACCACCGCGCGGTTCGTCTTCTGAACCGAGCGCGAGATCGCCTCGACGTCTATGGGCCGAACCGTCCGGAGATCGACGACGTCGATGTTGATTCCTTCCTTGGCGAGGTCGTCGGCGACCTTCATCGCGACGAGAGCCATTTTTCCGTGTGTGATCACCGAGCAGTGATCGCCCTCGCGCTTCAGATCCGCCACACCGAATGGAACGAGGTGCTCACCGTCGGGGACCTCGCCCTTGGTGTTGTACAGCATCTCGCCCTCGAGGAAAACGACGGGGTTGTCGTCGCGAATGGCGGATTTGAGGAGTCCTTTCGCATCGGCAGGAGTTGCGGGCGTACAGACCTTGAGTCCCGGAATGTGGGCGAACCAGCTTTCCCACGCCTGCGAGTGCTGGGCGCCCAGCTGTAGTGCCGCGCCGTTCGGCCCTCGGAAAACCATCGGCATCGTGAACTGACCGCCCGACATGTAGCGCATTTTGGCGGCGGCGTTCACCACTTCGTCGATAGCGAGGAGCGCGAAGTTCCAGGTCATGAATTCGACGATCGGGCGGAGACCGACCATCGCCGCGCCGACTCCCACCCCGGCGAACCCGAGCTCGGTGATCGGAGTATCGACGATTCGCATGGGGCCGAACTCGTCGAGCAGTCCCTTCGAGACTTTATAAGCGCCGTTGTACTGCGCGACTTCCTCTCCTATCAGGAAGACGCGGTCGTCGCGCTGAAGCTCCTCGCGGAGCGCCTGGGTCAATGCGTCTCTGTAAGTGACTACCGCCATATCAGGAGCTCGTGTCCGCGTAGACGTCGGCGTAGAGCTTCTCGAGTGGCGGCTCGGGGCTGGCGTCGGCGAAATCCCACGCATCCTGCGCGATCGCCTTCGCTTCGTCGTCGAGCTTGTGCATCTCGCCCTCGGTCAGCTCGCCGGCCTCGAAGATCCTGTTGTGCAGGAGAAGGATTGGATCGCGCTTCATGTTCTCTTCCAGCTCGTCCTTGGTGCGATAGGTGCCGCTCACCGCGTCGGACATCGAGTGGCCCATGAAGCGGTAGGTCCTCATCTCGATCAGGGTCGGCCGCTTTCCCTTGCGCGCGCGCTCGACTGCCCGCGCCATGCACTCGCGCACTGCGAAGACATCCTGGCCATCCACCGACTCTCCATCCATGCGATAGCCTTTGGCGCGAACGAGCACGTCTTCGTTCGCGGTCGAGCGCGAGATCGCGGTGCCCATGCCGTAGCGGTTGTTCTCGATGATGAAGATGACTGGTAGGTCCCACAGCGAAGCCAGATTCAAGGCTTCGTGAAACGCCCCGATGTTGACCGCGGCTTCTCCGAAAAAGCAGACGCAGACCTGATTGCCGCGGCGATACTTGATCGCGAAGCCGACACCGGCCGCGATAGGGACGTGCCCTCCCACGATGCCGTGTCCGCCGAGGAAGTTGGTCTTGGCGTCGAAGATGTGCATGGAGCCGCCCTTGCCGCCCGAGCAACCGTCCTGCCGCCCAAACAATTCCGCCATCACAGAGCGCGGGTTCACTCCGCGCGCGAGCGCCTGTCCGTGATCGCGATACGCGGTGATCACGTAATCGTCGGGGCGAATCATCGACATCACACCGGTCGAGATCGCCTCCTGTCCAATGTACAGATGACAGAACCCGCCGATTTTGCCGAGCGCGTAGGCCTCGGCGCAGCGCTCCTCGAAGCGACGCTGGAGGAGCATCGAATGGAGCAGCTCGCGCCGGACCCCGGGAGTCGTTGGAGCGAGCTCGGTCGCCCGCGCTGCGTCCGCGCCGTTGTCGCCGGGGGTGCCTTTCTCTTTCCGCTTCTGCGCAGCCGCGGGCGAGGGCGAGGGCGAGGGGACGGGAGGACGCTTCGCTTCAGTGCTCATACGCCTGCCGCCTGCACTTGCTCCCACGCGTGATAGCTGGAGCGAACAAGAGGGCCAGATTCAACGTGCCGAAATCCCATCTGCATTCCAATCTCGTACAATTTTCTGAATTCCTGCGGAGTGTAGTAGCGGTGGGGCGTGATGTGGGCATCGGAGGGTCTGAGATACTGCCCGAGCGTAAGGATATCAACGTCCACTTCGCGGAGGTCGCGCATCACGGCGACGACTTCCTCGATGGTCTCACCCATTCCGAGAATCATGCCGGTCTTGGTCGGAATGTCCGGCGCAATCCGTTTGGCGTAGCGGAAGATCTCCATCACGCGGGGATATCGGCCGCCGGGTCTCGCCTTCTTATACAATCTGGGGACTGTCTCTGTGTTGTGATTGTAGATCTCGGGCCGCGCTTCGAGCACGGCGTTGATGCTGTCCTCGTTCCCCTGAAAATCCGGGACGAGCACCTCGACGGAGCAGCCAGGAATCTTCTCGTGAATCTGGCGAATTGTTTCGGCGAAGACCCAGGCTCCGAAGTCGGGTAGATCGTCGCGATCGACCGAAGTGATCACGGCGTGTTGGAGTCCCATCTCGGCGATTGCCTGCGCGACGCGGAAGGGCTCGGCGACGTCGTACTTCGGTGGACGGCCGTGAGCGACGGCGCAGTAGGCGCAATTGCGGGTGCAGACGTCGCCCAGAATCATGAAGGTCGCGGTGCCGTGCTCCCAACACTCGCCGACGTTGGGACAGCGCGCTTCCTCGCACACGGAATGCAAGTCGAGCTCACGCATCAAGTGCTTGAGCCGCATATAGTTGGGGCCTCCCGGCGCCTTTACCTTCAGCCACGAGGGTTTTCGCTCGGGGAGAGGCTCGGCCCGATGGCGACCCATTATTTGATAGAGAGGTTCTGGCATTGGGAACTGGTTTCTATTGCGGCTAGAGGGGATCCAAGTATGGAGTGGTTAGTCTTGAGTTCTAAGTGTGTCAGTGGTTGCCAGTTTGGCTTCGGGTCGACTGAAAACCACTGTCGACTGACCGACTAACGAACTGACCACTCACGACTTGGATCCCCCCAGCCCAACCCCGTAGCGTTTCGTCGAGAGTCAGCAACTGAATCTACATCAAAACCGATCGGGGCGAAATTGTGACAGGTCGCGGCTAAGTGGTGATTCTGTCACGAGATCGGCGATTAAATCCCCCGTCAGGGGGGCCATGAGCACCCCGTTGCGCGAATGGCCGCAGGCGTAGATGAGCGACGGGTGCTCCGGATCGGGGCCGAGCATGGGGAGCATGTCGGGAGTGATCGGGCGGAGACCAGCCCACGCGTCGGATCGCTGGGCGGAGGCGAGGCTCGGACAAATCTCTTCCGAAGCGGCGCTGACTTTTTTCAGGCCGCTTGCGGTGGTGCTCGAATCGAAGCCGACGTTTTCCATGGTGCTTCCGCCGATCGTGACATTCCCGCGCGGCACCACGTAGCCGCGAGGTCCGTAGGCAACGTGGCGGAGCGGAGAGGCTGAATACGACACGAGCTGTCCACGCGCCGGGCTCACAGCCTGGGCAAGGCGCGCTCCTGTAATTTTTCCTACCCAGGCACCAGCGGCGACAACGACGCGGCGAGCGGTGTGTCGCGCTCCCGATTCGGTTCGGGCAGTGCAGGAGTCACGCGCTGGATCGACGGCTATCACGGCATCGCTCACTCTCGTGATTCGATCGGTGTTCGTGCAAAGCTTCTCGAGCGCCGCAATGAGCACGGTGTTGTCGACTGCGCCATCATCGGGGCTGAACACGGCGCCCAGACCATGGGACAGCGCCGGCTCCAGCTCGCGCAGCTCCTTTGCGTCGAGCCAGCGGCTGGTGGGGAGTCCGGTTTTCTTCAGCCCCTTGATTCCCTTTTCGGTGATCGCGACCTGAAGGATTCCCAGCCTGTTGAGCGGCACTTTGACGCCCGTCCGATCGGCCAGAAAGTCCAGAAAGGAGGGGTACCGATCGCGGGCGGCGATTCCGAATTCGTGGGCCGAGCCTGAAGCCCGCTCGACGGATGGCGCGAGCATTCCGGCGGCGGCGGGAGAGGCTTCTCCGGGGCGCCGCTCGCTGATGAGAGTGACCGATACTTTGCGCTCAGCCAGCGCCGCCGCGACGGCGAGGCCGATCAGACCTCCACCTACGACTATTACCTCGCCACTCGCCCTTCCCGGCACTGTCATGACCTCGGGCTCGGTTTTATGGGCACTCCCATGACCTCGCTGCTCGGCTTTCCCGATTCCGGGGTTTCCTCTCGTGAAACAAGCCGGACGGCTGTATCGTAGGGATAACTGTCACCGTATCGGAGAACGTCATGTTACGCGCCATCTTTATGATCGGCCTATTTGCCATGCTGGGCCTCTTCGCCGTAGGCATGGTGTTCAAGCTATTCGGCGGGCTCGTTGGACTCACTTTCTTCATAGTGGGTCTCGCGGTCAAGGTACTTATTGTCGGCGGGTTGCTGTACTTCGGGATTCGGGTGCTCAGTCCGGGTACTGCCGCGCGGCTTCGCGAGAAGTTTTCTGGGACGCGGCTCACTCGCTACTAGCTCGCTACTAAACTGGTGGCAGCGTAGTTGAGGAGGGCGGCGTTAGTTCTCAGTTGCCAGCCCTCAGTTGCTCGCCTTCTCGATAGCCTCGATCACGCCCCATGTGAGCAGGGGAACCATGATCTCATGGTGCCCCGTGATTTCGTACCCCTTTCCGCTCCCCGCCGTCGGGCGCTGGACCACGTTGACGCGCGGGCGGTAATGCCGCTGCATGTCGAGATCGCATGTGGTGAAGGCGGTCGGCTTTCCTTCGTTGAGGTTGCGCGCGATCGTCAGCGCCTTGAGAAATACTTCCGGCATGATCACGGCGCTGCCCAGGTTGAGGACGACGCCGCCTTCGTGCAGCGCGGGGAGGGACGCGGCGAGACGACGAAAGTCGCGGTGGCTCGTGTCTCCGATCGCGGCGCCGTTGGCGGCCGGGTGCTGATGAATTATCTCGGCGCCGATTGCCGCGTGAACGGTGCAGGGAATTCCCCGCCGGTAAGCGGCGAGCAGGATCGACAGCTCGCCATTCGATAGCGACTGAGCCTTGAGCGCGCGGGCGAGGGCCTCGCCCATCCCCCATCCGCTTTTCATTCCGTCCGTGATTGCCTGATTCATCCCGCGCCCGGTTTCCTCGGCCATACCGAAGGTTCCGTCCACGAGTCCACGGGCGACGTCCTCCGAGGTGGCGCCGAAGCGCGCGATCTCGTAGTCGTGAATCGCCGCGGAGCCGTTCATCGCCAGGTGTGTGATCACGCCGCGATTCATCAGGTCGATGAGAAGTGGCGCCAGTCCCGTCTTTACGATGTGGCCGCCGAGCATCACGACGACGGCGCGTTTGTTCTTCACGGCGGCCGCGATCGCGTTCACCACGCGCAGGAAATCTCGCGCTACGAGAACATCGGGCAGCGATTTCAGGAAGGCAGCGAAGCTCCGGTCGCGGCCGGGCGCGGATGCGAATTCGGCGGCGGCGACTTTGTTCGGACGCCGCTCGATCGGAACAGTGCGGACTTTGGAGAGATCGACTTCCGGGATGGGCTCGGAAGTCGCGCTCTTTGGTTTCGCTCCCGCCGCTTTCGATGGTCGCGAACGGGGGCCGCGGTTACCGCCTACGGATTCGGCGATGGGAAGTAGGACTTGAGATAGAGATTCAGTGAGCCGAAGGACAGCTTCGATTTCATCTGCAGCATAATGCGCCTGTCGTCGTCCGAGAGCCATATCTCCGCGTGACCGTTCTCGGAAAAGATTCCCTTGGTCTTGATCATCGGCTGGACCACGATCGCGTCGAAGGTTCCCGCGGGCACCTGGACCTTCTCCTTGCGGAGCACGGTGATTTGAACCGGAT
>JADGQU010000013.1 GCA_017881545.1 Gemmatimonadaceae bacterium | reverse complement strand
GACTTCCTTGTGCGCGCGTGCGACCCGAGCCGCCTCTTCAGCCTTGATCCTCGTGTAAGCGAGATTCGACCCCGGCGGAGTCTCGAGCGCAATGTTGACCTCCGACTGATCCTCGGTGCCGAAGAAGCTCGCACCCACGAGCCCCACCGCCGGAAGCGCGAGCGCGATAACGAACGAGGCGGTCGCAAGCAGAACCACCGCAACCCGATGATCGAGCGCCCAGGCAATCAGCCCCTTGTAGCGCTCCGCCATGCGGTTGAACCAGTTGTTGAACTTCTCGAGCGTGCGCGCGATCGGATTACGGTGCTCGTGCGCCTCCACCTGCGGATCGGCCCAGTATGCCGACAACATTGGGTCGAGCGAGAACGACACGAACAGCGACACGAGCACCGAGGCCGCGATCGTAAGAGCGAACGGCTTGAACCACTGCCCCGCCACTCCATACATGAACGCCACCGGAACGAATACCGCGACGATCGAGAACGTCGTGGCGGCGACGGCAAGACCAATCTCGTCGGTGCCTTCGTGCGACGCCGTCATGTGGTCCTTACCCATCTCGATGTGGCGCACGATGTTCTCGCGCACCACGATCGCGTCGTCGATCAGAATACCAATAGCAAGCGACAGCCCCAACAGTGACATGGTGTTGAGCGTGAATCCGAACGCCCATACGGCTATGAACGACGCCATCACCGACACTGGCAGCGCGAGGCCCGTGATGACCGTCGATCGCCACGAGTTGAGGAACACGAACACCACCAGCACAGTGAGAAGCGCACCTATGAGTAGCGCCTCTTCGACGTTGGTCACCGATGCCTTGACGCGGAGACCCGAGTCTTTCACCACGTCGATCTTCACGCCTGCCGGAAGATTCTTCTGGATATCCGCAACCTTTGCGCGAACTTTTGCGCTCACATCCGTCGTGCTGTAGCCCTTCGCCTTGACGATGTTGATACCGACTGCCTCATTCCCGTTGTAGAGGGCGAGCGAGCGCTGCTCCTGGGTGCCGTCGATCGCATCGGCGACCTGACCCAATCGCACGATCTGACCACTTCGTTCGGCGACTACCAGGTTCATGAAATCCTGCGGGCCTTCGAGACGTCCCTGCAGCCGAATCGTTCGCTCGTCCAGGTTTCCGTTGAGACGCCCAACCGGCGCGGCAAGATTCTGCGCCTCCAGCGCCAGTACCACCTGGCCCACACTGATGCCAGCCGCCTGAAGCGATTGCGGCCTCAGCTGGATCGTCATCTCGCGCTTCACCCCACCCACTAGCTGCACCTGCGCGATGCCCGGAATTCCTCTCAGCTTGCTGGTGATGTCAGGATCGGCGAGCCGTGTGAGCTGCGCCGGGGTCATCGTCGGCGACGCAATCGTCATCGATACGATCGGCTGGTCCGATGGATCGAATCGCTGTAGCACCGGCTCCTTCATCTCGATCGGAAGGTCGGCGCGGATTCCGGAGATAGCGTCGCGAATGTCCTGCGAGCCGATCTGAGGATCTTTCTCGAACAGAAAGAGCGTGATGATCTGAGCGTATCCATCGCCGGCGGTGCCGTAGATCTTGTCGACGCCGGAGATTCCCTTGATCGCGTCCTCGACCGGTTTCAGAATTTCGCGCTCTACGCCTTCCGGTGATGCACCCGGATAGGGAATGAAAGTCAGCACGACCGGCTGCTGAATATCAGGAAACTCGTCGGTCTGAAGCCGCCACAGCGCGAACAGGCCGAATACCACGAGCGCCACCATCGTCACGACGGTGATCATCGGACGCTTGATCGCAAAATCTGAGATAATCATGAATCAGCTCCCCTTACCGCTATTCGCCGCCGAACCTGCCGTTGGTGCCGAGATCCTTACGGGGGTTCCCGGAGTTATTCCCATAGCCGCGCCCATAAGCAACGTGTCGCCCGGTTGCAGACCCGACAATACCTCGATTGTCTCCGACGTCTTGTCCGTCAGGCCGATTTTTATTGAAACCTTTTCCGCCTTTCCCTGCTTCACCCGGATCACGAATGGAATCGATCCGCGCACGTCAACAGCGGACTGCGGGACGACCAGCCCTATCTTTGTTGCCGTGGACATCCGTCCATTCGCGAACAGCCCGCCGACCAGCGAGCGACCCTCGTTCGGAATCGAGACGTAGATGCGCACCTGGCGAGTGGTCGGGTCGGCAGTCGGGTTGATGCGGGTAATGCGGCCTACGAACTGGCGGCCTGGATAGCCGCTGACTGTGAAGCTGACGGGCACCCCAATGCGGATCGATGCGAGCTGCTCAGCGGGTACCGATGCCTCGAGTCTCATGCTCGACGGATCGACGACCGTGAACAGAGCAGTCCCAGGCTGAACGACATCGCCCGCCGAAACGGGACGCTCACTCACGATTCCGTTGAACGGCGCCGTGACCGTCGTGCTGCGGTACGCCTTCTCGGCGGTCGCTAGCCTGGCCTTCGCATCTTCGAGAGCCGCCTGCGCTGCGATTGCCGTCCGACGCGACTGATCGATGTCCCGTTGGGCGATCGCGCCGGCCACGAGGAGCTGTTCGTTTCGGGCGAGATCCTTCGTCGCGACATCCGCTGCGTTCCGTGCGGCGACGAGACCGGCGCGCGCCGAGAGGTACGCGTCCTGGATTCCCGTCGCGTCCAATCGAGCCAGCACGGTGCCGGTATTCACGGCCTGACCCTGATCCGCGTAGGTCTGGAGAACGCTGCCGGCAACCTGCGCGCGAAGCACTGCTTCACGATCAGCCTCGAGCGTCCCGGAGATCAGTGGCCCGGTCATGATGGATCCGTTGGCGGCTATCGTGATGTTCTCGGGTCCGACCAGCATCGTTTCCGCCTTCGCTGTCTCTGCCGCTGACGCGTCGTCGCCTTTGCTGCACGCGGTCGCGCCTGTGAGTGCGAAAAGACTCAACAGAATGGCGGCGCTCATTCTCGAAATGCTCCGATCTTGCTTCATGAATACTCTCGTCAAAATGCTCACTGGGGTGGAGTGCCGGTCGGTGATTGTCCCTGCGTCTGCTGCTGCCCGGCTTGCGCCGCCTGGGTGCTCTGCTGCTGTTGTTGCTGCGCCGCAGCCTGACTTTGCGCCCGAGCCTGGGCCTGAGCCTGCGCCGCCGCGGTATTCTGAAGGGGAAGATCCGGCAGCAGAGCAAGCTTCACGCGTGCGACCTGCAGGTTCCTCGCCGCCAACGCACGATTGGTGACTGCCTGCTCCAGCAGAATCCTCGAATCGTTGAGCTCGATCTGCGTCGAGATCCCTTCCTTGTAACGAACCTCAGCGATCGAATAGGCGCGCGCTGCCTGCTCCGCGGTGCCGAGGCTCGCCAGCCACGCTGCGCGGGCCTGGAGGAGACTGTTGATCGTCACCCGCGAGTCGAGAGCGGCGAATTCGCGAAGCTGGTCGTAGCGCGCCTGCGCGTCACGCACGTTTGCTTCCGCGACCATTTGATCGCCCTTGATGCGGCCGCCGGTGAATAGCGGAACCTGCGACGCCAGGCCGATCGTCCAGTTCGTCCGGAAATCTCCCGACTGCGGAAAACTGTTCAGCGGAAACGCCACCTTACCGTATTGCGATGTCAGAGCAAGCGTGGGGAATCTTTGGCCTTTCGCAACTCTAAGCAGTCCACGTTGCGCGTCAATCGTCAGGGCCGCCTGTCTGACTGTCGCCCGATCGATTGCGGCGGTATCGCTGGTGATTCCCATGTTCTGGAGCGCTGCATTTGTCGCCGCTGAGTCGTCAACCGCGGTCGTCAGCTGCAGGGCAGAATCGAGGGGAAGATTCAGGAGCTGCTTGAGTGTCAGGTAAGCGACTTCGCGATCGCTCTGACGCTGGATCACTACCGGCCGCTGGTTCGCGCTCGAGACCTGCGCGCGAAGAAGCTCGAACTCGGACACGTTACCGACGTTGCGAGCGAGCCGGGTCTGTTTCAGCACGTTATCGGTCTGAACGGCGGACGACTCGGCGAGCGCGACCAATCGGTCGGCGAGCGCCGCATCAAAATACGCCTGGGTCACGTCGAGCCGGAGCCGAGCACGCTGCGCTGTCAGCTCGATGTCGGCCGAGCGACGCCCAGCATTTGCGACTGCGTTCTGCGCTGCGATGCGTCCGCCCGCGAACAGACTCTGGGAGAAGGCGAGTCCCAGATTGTACTGGTTCTTCGCCCCGAACCCGAGGCTGCCGAAGGACGAGAACGGGTTGCCGCCGATAGCGCAGCGACTTGCGTCCTCGAGCCCCGCGAGTCGTTCGTCGTTGGTGGCCGTCGCGTCGCGAAGGTATTGATCGCACGGAGCCGGCGGGGGCGTGGGCTTCGTCGTGTCGACGGCGGGGGCGGCGACGGCGAACTGCGAAGCCAGCGTGCGGGTGTAGGAGGCCGACCCCGAGAGCTGCGGCAATCTCTGGCTGCGCGCCTGGTACTGTTGGCCCTCGGCGCGCTGGACTCCGGCGCGCGCGATGCGAACCGCCTCGCTCTGCGCTTCAGCAATGCGAACGGCTTCGTCGAGCGAGATCTCGCGGCGCGTGCCGATCGTTTTGACGGTTGGCAGCGTCGGAGTCGCCTGCGCGTGCGCGATCGCCGGAAGAAGCAGGGGCGCTGCGGCGAGGAGCGTTCTTAGGACTCTGCCGAGCCTGAGGGCGCGGAGTTGGGCTTTTTTGGAAGACATTCAGTGTGAAAGTTGTTTCGATCGTTTGGTCTGCTTATTCGTCGCTTTACCCGTGCCGTTTTCGACACCCAAGGCGCGAAGGAGGAGCTGGGCGTACATCTGAGCCGCTTTCTCCTTCGGTTGCGGATAGACATCGGGCATCATCTCGCGTCCCATGGCATCGCCGAAGATCGCCCCCATGAGCATTGCGGCGGCCGACTTCGGCTCGAACTTTTCAGTAACCCTCCCCTGCCGCTTGAGCGCGGTCAGGTAAAGGCACAAATCGTTCGACGCCCGTCTGGGCACGTCGCTGGCAAACTCACACATTTCCGGTCGCTCTTCGATCTCACTCATAGACTTACGGATTATCGAGCTCCGAAGTCTCAAATGCTGGATGAACGATTCGCTCCACTCGGTCAGCTCGCGCTCTGGATCGGCTGGAATCTCCGGCAGTGTTGCCAAGCCGGCCGATTCCGTCAGGTGTTGCATTGCGGCCCGAATCAGCGCTTCCTTTGACCCGAACTGGCGGAAGATCGTGATTTCGTTGACGCCGGCGGCATCGGCGATGCGGCGAGTGGTGGAGCCGCGGAAGCCGTGTTGGGCGAAAACTCCGGCAGCGGCGGTAAGAATTGCGTCACGATAATTCATAAGGCAGGGAAATCAAAAACAGTCATCCGGGAAATGCAAGTAGTCACTTACTTACACAACCGTTTCCACCGTTCTGTTTCGGAGAAATTGCATTGAGCACTACTGCTGAGCTTGAATCCGCGTTTGATGCGGCGATTGCCCAGGTGCGGAAGAGCATCACGGCCGGAATGAAAACGGTCAGAGGAGAGCCGGCGGGGCCGTATCTCGAAAAGCTGGGAGAAGAGCTCAAGCTCGAGCGGGCTCGGGCCCTGGAGCGCGGAGCTGTGGACCGGGAATGGTTCCAGAGGACTGTGCGGGATCTCATCGAATGGGTGCCCGAGACCGAGCTCACTCTTATCGCCGCCCTTGGACAGATAGCTCGCGCAGCACCGACCATTCGACCGTAGTCGCTCTATCCTGAGTCCACCCGTCATTTATATTCGACGCGTGCGTCGCACTCGATTCTTCCTTGATCGTCGCCGCTCGATGAGAGCGGCGACGATTTTTCTCTGTCTCGTGTTTTGCGCGGCGGTCGCGCATGCCGCGACCAGAGTGTTGCTGCACGCGACCCTGCTCCGCTCGACACCGGCGGCGAAGAGCCATCTCACTAAGCCTCCCGAGACGATTCGTCTCGTGTTCAGCGAGCAAATTGTGCCCGAGCTGAGCCAGATCACGCTTGGCCGGCCTGACGGAAGCAGCAGTCAGCTTCGGGTTGCGACCGATCCGCACGATGTTCATACGCTCGTCGGAAGTGTTGTCGGTGACCTGGCGGGCGGGGTTTACAAAGTTTCGTGGCGCGTGCTCTCGTCGGATGGTCATCCCGTTGGCGGATCGTTCACCTTCTCGTTGGAAGGAACGGGCGATACAGCACGGGCCGGTGCAATCGCGGCGCCGCCCATCACCCCGCCGCCGACGACATTGCGCGACTCGGCAGGGACGGGATCCACAACTTCGCCGTCGCCGGCTGCGATGCCTGAAGACAAACCGGTCCCCGTTCTCGCCGCGCTGTTTCGCGGGCTCGGACTCGGCGCGATGATGCTGGGGCTCGGGGTGCTCTTTTTTGTATCGACTTCGCGCGAGCGCCGCAATCTCGCTCCCCCAAAGGTGATCGTGCGTGCTATCACGATCGGTGCGATTCTACTCGTCGCACACATGATCGCCTGGCTCGACCACGTCTCGCCGAGTGGAAGCCTGAGCGGCGATTTTCTTGGCTCGGTGCTCGGCTCGACGATCGGGCGGGTCGAGCTGTTACGCACGATACTCGCGTTGCTCGCACTCTGGGCGATTGCGGTGGCGCGTCGCAATACGCCCGCGCTGATGCTTGGTGGCGCGTGCCTGCTGGTCAGTGGCGCGATTGGACACCCGGCGGCGATCGATCCTTACTGGACGATCCCCGCCAAGATGATGCATCTCCTCGCGGGCTCGGTGTGGATCGGTGGATTGGTATGGCTGATCTGGCTATCCCGGTGTGACGACGCCGCCTGCCGGATCGAAGCCGGACGTGTTTCTTCCGTCGCACTCGTCTCGGTCATCGTGATTGCTCTGTCCGGGTTGCTGGAGACGTTTTTCTTCCTCAACACTCCAGCGGACCTCATTGATTCACGTTACGGACAGCGCGTACTCGCGAAGATGATCGGGCTCGCGATCCTCGTCGGAATCGGCGCGTACAACCGATTCGGGTTGCTCCCAAGGCTCCACGCGGTGGAGGGACCGGAGAGATTGTCCCGTTCCATGAAAGCGGAGATTGCGGTGCTGACGATGATAATTCTCATCGGCGGCTTCCTGGCGTACGAGCCGACTCCACCGCTTCCAAGGTCCCCGACAGCTGCTTCAACAGGAATCCCTGATTGACTTCAGCTATTGACGCAACAAGTTTTCTTGATATATTAAAAGCATGACTGTCGCAGCACACTCCCGAACCGACCGCGCGATCGAGCTCTTTCACGCCCTCTCCGACGAGACCAGGCTCGAGATCATCGAGCTGCTCCGCAAAGGAGAACGGTGCGTCTGCGAGCTCACCGACACCCTGGACGCCGCTCAGTCGCGGTTGTCGTTCCATCTGCGCGTTCTCAAGGACGCGGGAATCGTCCGCGACCGGAAGGATGGACGGTGGGTTCACTACGAGCTGGTTCCTGACGCGTTCGAAGAGGTCGAGACCCTCGTCTCCGGCATGAAGCCACGTGCCCTTCATCGCTCCGAGTCCTGTTGCGCCTGACTTTTTATTTCCCTCATACATCAACAAAACTTGTTTGGAGATCATAATGACGGCATCTATCACGACACTCAAATCCAGCGTCAAGGAGAAGTACGGACAGGCAGCGCTTCGCGTCAGCGAAGGCGCAACCGCCGCGCCGTGTTGCGGGTCGAGCGCCTGCTGCGGCGCAACTACGGAAGCGTGGGATCCGATCACTTCAGATCTCTACGACGAGAAGCAGAAGGCAGGCATCCCCGTTGAAGCGCTGCTCGCATCGCTCGGCTGCGGCAATCCTACCGCGCTCGCCGCCTTGAACGAAGGTGAGACCGTCTTGGACCTCGGCTCCGGCGGCGGTATCGATGTGCTTCTCTCGGCCAAGCGCGTCGGGCCGACCGGGAAGGTGTACGGGCTCGACATGACCAATGAGATGCTCGCGCTCGCCAACGAGAACAAGCGCCGAGCAGGCGCGGAGAACGTCGAATTCCTGAAGGGGGAGATCGAGGCGATTCCGCTGCCCGATGCGTCGGTGGATGTGATCATCTCCAACTGCGTGATCAATTTGTCAGCTGACAAGCGCAAGGTACTGACAGAGGCCTTCCGTGTTCTGAAGCCAGGCGGAAGATTCGCGGTGTCGGATGTCGTCGTTCGTGGCGACGTTCCGCCCGAGGTGAAGGCGAACATGGAGCTTTGGATCGGGTGCGTTGCCGGAGCGCTGGAAGAGCGGGAGTTTCTGGATCTGCTGCGCGAAGTCGGGTTTGTAAAACCGTCGATCGAGCCGACCAGGGTGTACAAGGCTGAAGATGCTGCAGCTTTCCTGAGTGGAAGTGGTCTCGACGCCATCGAGTTCGCCTCCCAGATCGACGGAAAGTTTATGGGCGCGTTTGTGCGCGCGACGAAACCGCTGGCAACGTGTTGCGGCCCTGACTGCTGCTGATTGACGGACGGGTTCCGAATATTTGAAGGACCGAGCTGTTGCGGAGGTTGGAAATGCAAATCAGAAATGCGACAAGTGCGGACCTGTCCGCCGTCGAAACGCTCCTCTCGGCGAGCGATCTTCCGCTCGATGGAGTAAAGGATAATTTCGCCAGCTTCGTTGTCGCGGAAGTTGAAGGGGAGGTCACGGGAGCAATTGGCCTCGAGCAATTTGGCTCGGTCGCTTTGCTGCGCTCTGCCGTCGTCTCAGCTGAGCATCGCGGCGGCGGCGTCGGTCGCCGTCTTGTCGAGCAGCTGTTGAAGCACGCCGAGGAAGCAGGAATCGAGGAGCTCTATCTCCTGACTACGACGGCGGAGAAATATTTCCCCCGCTTTGGTTTCACGCGCACGGCACGATCGGCAGTTCCTGACGCGGTGAGAGCATCCGCGGAATTTCGGGGCGCGTGTCCCGAGACGGCCGTGGTGATGAAGCGCCGCGTTGAAACAGGTGCCAGAGCTCCGTCATGAAGCGGCTCGCATTGATCTCCGACATCCACGCGAATCTTCCCGCGCTGCGCGCCGTTCTGGCTGACATCGACGAGCGCGCGAACATCGATGCCGTCTATCACCTCGGCGATCTCTGCGGCTACGCGCCGTGGCCGAACGAGGTGGTGGCGCTGCTCCGCGAGCGGTCGATTTCCGGCATTGCCGGCAACTATGATTCGACCGTCGCGACCGACTACAAGCACTGCGGCTGCAGAGCCGACACTCCGCACGATGAAGAGCTGTCGCATCTCTCGTTCGAGTGGACCAACTCGCACGTCACTCCTGAGACGAAGAGATATCTCGGCAGCCTTCCCTTCCGTCTGGATGTTCGCCCGTTTGGCGGTCACGTCTCCGGCCCGACCGTCACTCTCGTACACGGCAATCAGACTCTGAACACCGTCTACGTGACCGAAGACCGCTCAAACTCCTTTCTTGAAAAGATGGCGAAGGACATCGGCTCGCGCGCCGAAGATGTGATCTGCTTCGGGCACACTCATAAACCGTGGCAACGGGTGCTCGAAGGAGTTCAGTTCATCAACACCGGAAGCGTGGGCCGCCCGAAGGACGGAGATCCGCGCGCGTGCTACGTGCTGCTCGCGATCGACGGGACGGGTGCGCGGGTTGAGTTTGTGCGGGTGGCGTACGATATCGAAGAAGCGGCTCGCGGCATTCTCGATAGCGAGCTTCCCAACGAATTCGCCGATTTTCTCAGATCAGGCGGAGCGGCAGAGCACGCCGTGGGAAAAACAAACTGAAGACTACCGGCTGAGTGCAGTCGGCGGAGGTAGTCTTCAGTTCAATTTGTTGTCTCTCTGGAGTCGTTTCGCGACAATCTCCGCCTGCCCGAAGACCCGGAGGAGATTCTCCCCCGCCAGTTTTCTGAGATCCCGCTCCGACCAGCCGCGTCTCAGCAACTCGGCGAACAGTGCGGGATAGGTCGAGACATCTTCGAGCCCCTGCACCACTTCCGTGATCCCGTCGAAGTCGCCGCCGATGCCGACATGATCGACGCCTGCGACTTTGCGCACGTAATCGATCTGGTCGGCCACCTGTGAGAGAGTAGCACGCGGCTCGGGGTGCGCCGCACGCCATTGCTTGATCTCTCGCGTGATCGCGGCGGTGTCGTTCCCGTATTTCGCCTGCAGATCCTTCATCAGGGGCCGGGTTGACTGGTCGTACAGCGAAATAGCTGGTGACACGAAGCCGGTGACGAACGGCACCATCACGATGCCACCGTTCGCGGTCACCCGCCGGAGAATCGAGTCGGGCACGTTGCGCGGGACATCTACGAGCGCGCGTGCTCCCGAATGTGAAAATATTACGGGCGCTGCGGTCACGTTGAGCGCCGCGCTCATCGTCGCCGGCGAGACGTGCGACAGATCCACCAGCATGCCGAGTCTGTTCATCTCCCGCACGACGCTGTTGCCGAACGGAGTCAGTCCGTTGTGCTTCGCGGAATCGAGAGCCGCGTCGGCCCAGTCGAGCGTCACGTTGTGCGTGAGTGTCATGTAGCGAACACCCAGCTCGTAGTACATGCGGAGCGCGCCAAGCGAGTTCTCGATGGCGTGACCGCCCTCGAGTCCGATAAGGGAGCTGATCCGTCCCTGCCTGAAGTCGCGCCGGATATCGGCGGAGCTGAGGGCAAGCGAGAGATCGTCGGGATACTTCGCGATGACTCTTCGCGCAATGTCGATCTGCTCCAGCTGCACTCTTGCGTAGCCGGAGTCACGGTACTCGCCCGGCGTGTAAACCGACCAGAACTGCGCGGCGACCATACCCTTCCTCAGGCGATCGAGATCAGTGTGGCCGGGTGTGCGCTTGCGAAGATCGTAGGCATCGACGTTTCCGCGCGCGATTGAATCTTCCCTGATTCGCCAGGGCAGATCGTTATGTCCGTCGATGAGCGGAGTCTGCCTGAGAATGCGCTTTGCTCGCGCGAGGTACTGGTCGTCCGCGGCGGGAGGGCCCGCTTGAGCGTGGAGCGGACGCACGGCGCCGATGAGGAACAGAAAGCAGAGGGCGCTGGTCAGGATCGCAGCCACCGGAGTCGTGGGCCTATAGGCGGGCCGCCCCTCCGCGCGCTGGGTGTCTCGGGCAAGAAAGTTTGAAGGCATGGCGCGTAAACTAACGGTCGTGCGTTGGGACCGCAGAGGTACGAGCTACGGAATGAGTGTCGGACCCGGTGGCGTATCCAGGAGCTCCACGGCCGCTCTGCTGTCCTCCTCGCATACAACCAGCCGAATCGGATGAAGCCATTGAAGCCACGGCATCATTCCGCTGGCGTCGTCGCGAATGAGATTGGAGTCGATCCCGCTCGCGTCGAGGACCGCCTGCGCTATGTGCGCCTCGGCCTCGTTGGCGAATGTTCTGATCACGGTGTTGAGCTCGGGCAGTTCTTTCTCCATCTTCCATCCTCGGCGTTGCGCATCGCTGCCAGTTTAATCTGCATTAGTGACGCGTCAACTGCATCCGCATTCTTCAAATCTGCCCCGCGGATGGCATGTTGTCTGCCGAACCATAACGTGATGGTTCTCCCTCTGGACAAGAAAATGAAAGCGCTTTCCCGACTATCATCGGCGGCTTGCGTCGTCTTCTTTGCGGCTGCCGTCGGCTGCGGCAAGGGCAGCAAGTCCAAGGAGGTCGCCAACGCCGGCCAGGACACGATGCTGATGCACGATCTCGCCGAGGCGAACAGGAATACCGCCGCGGCATCGGCGTTGGACAATAGTCTCAACACCGTAAGAACGACCGAGAGTGGTGCCGCTCCGGCTGCGGGAGGTGTGGCTCAGACCAAGCCGTCGGACACCAAAGTCGTGCCGCGCCCATTGCCGGTGGGGAGTGAAGTCCTGACGTCGGGACCGAGGATGACGCCCCCGGCAAAAGCCAATGACGCCCCAGGACCGACTACAGTTCCTCTTAGCCGCTCGCCCGCGTCGGGTTCCCAGCTGTCGTCTCGCGACCCGTGCGATTCTTCCACACCCGTGGATCAGCGTTCGTGCCTGAATCGCTCGATAGCCGCGGGTGACGTCGATTTGAATCGAACCTACCAGGAGCTGCTGGCGCAGGCTCGGAAATCGGGTGGCTCAGACCTGGAGGACAGGTTCCAGCAATCGCAGCGGGAGTGGATCCTCCAGCGCGACGGTGATTGCACCGCGCAGACGCCGAGCGCGAATGGCAAGCTATGGGCAAGAGCGCGGGCGCGGTGCCTCGCCGACTATTCCACGAAGAGAACCAGTGAGCTTCAGCGGAATCTCAACAATCTGAGGGGGCAATAGCGGAAGCTGAGGGGCCAGTAGCGGAAGGCCTGACGTCATCGTCAGGCCTTCCCACTCTCGAGCACTAGCGGTTTCCGCTGTACTGCGTGCCGACGCTCGCCAGCGCGCGACCCTGAAGCAGTCCGTCGATCTCCGCCGCCGCAACTGGGCGTGGCGAGATCCATCCATCGCCGATATTGCGCGTCGGAACGGTGACGCTGGCAACGGTTCCGGTCGAGCTGATCTCTACAACGGCGGTTGCATCGGTGATGCCCTGCATCCCGCTGTTGATGACCAGCACCCATCTGCCCACAGCTGGATGCTGCCAGCGCACGACGTACATCCCCTGCTGAGATCCGGGACGAATGTCGAGCGGCATGCTCTGTCGCTTTCCATTCACCACGCCCTCGGCTGTTCCAGTTACGGTCTTCGCCATCAGGTCGCCGTGATGGTAGGTGCGCACGGTGAGAAATGCATCTCGGGAAGTGTGGTCGAACGGATTGGCGGGATATTCGATCGCGATCCACGGTGGTCCCGCCAGCGCGGAGCTGAACGCCGTAAGCGTGAGCGCGGTTACGAGTGCAAAGGTGCGGAGCAGTGTGCGGTTCATGGCAATCTCCTGAAGAAGTTTTTGGAGCGCCACTACGATGCTACTTGCCTCCTAAGGGTTGAAAAACATTTTTGCTGCTACTCGCTGCTGCATCGCTACTTCGTTCTCCGCAGAGTTACGGAACCCTTGAATGTTCGCACCGAAATCTTTGCGCCACCGCCACTCGCATCCATCGTGAGCTCCGCGCCGCGGCCGAATCGACCCGGAATCGGAGTGTTCTTCGAGAGGTTGTTCGTGATGCTTCCCGCGATGGTAACTACGGAGAAGCTGGCTCCCATCTTCTCCGGGATCGCCAGATCCACAGTACCGCTGTGGGTATCGAAGTCGAACGAGCCGCTCCGATCCAGGCTGCCGGAGAAGCTGATGTTCCCCGTCACCGTTTCGATCTTCGTGCGCTCGAAGATTCCACCATCGACTTTGATTGGTCCACTCACGGTGGAGAATGCCGCATCCGAGCTCGCGCCCTGGAAGACGATTGTTCCTGACGCGCTTTTGGCCCTGACCCAAGGTGGCGAGCCCGTGATATGGATATCGCCATCGATCGCTTCGGCATTCAGCTCGTGCGGACTCCCTGTGACGTCGATCGTTCCGCTCACGACGTACAGATCGAGCCCGCCATCGACTCCACTGACATCGATGTTTGCGGTAGCTGTTTTCACCCAGAGCCGGACTCGCGACGGCACCCACACCTCGAGACGGGCGGGCTTCGGATCCCGCTCGTTCGCTGACTCCACGAACATCTTGGCACCGGAGTAGCCGCCGCCCATAAAGAAGCTATCGCCCGGACCAAGCGTTCCACGCACCATGACGGTGTCCTTGTCCCAGCCGTGGACTACTACGCTTCCGACCATATTGACGATTCGGATCGCGCCTTCCATTCCGAGCGGCAGCTTGCGCTCGATCTTTTTCTGCGCGAGCGCGGGTGCTGAGACGAACAGAATCGCAGCTACGCCCATTGCGCAGGCCCCTCGCAGCGCCGCGAACGGTCGCTGCGCGGCGCACGCTCTTGGAACTCTCCGAATTGCGCGCCGCTCCTGCCGAGCGCGATCCGCTGCTATCCGGGTCTCAGCTTCCACGCGTCATCTCCGCCGTCCGTCGCAGCAGGTCCACCTTTTGGCGATACGTTCCCGACAACATCTCGATCAGCATCTTGTTCGCGGGATCGCGCGCCAGCGCGTTTCGAGCTTCGAGAATCGCTTCGTCGATGGTACGGAGGCTCGACTTTAGTTGGGCGACGGTTTCCGGAGCCAGGGATGCTTCCTGCTTGTCGAGGAGATCCTGCAGAACAGCGACGTTCCTCAGATAGTTGTTCTCTTCGATCGCGAAGGCGGCGAAGGTAGCCGTACCTGCATCGGCCGTGGTGCTGGCCGAGCGTGAAGTGTTTCCATTGGCGCTGCGCGAACTCATATAGAGAGCAGTGCCAGCGGAAGACAGAACAGCAACCAGCAGCATCGCGGCGGCTAGCACATATGGCTGCCGCCAGAGATCCAGACTCCGGATTCCATGATTCCGTGTGACCGCCTCTTTGTCCCGCTCGATGGCTGCGCGGATGTTGAGCCACGCACCCGCCGGCGGATCAATGGACTTCGGCAGTTCGGCCGCACGGGCGAGGACTCCTTTCAGACTCTCGACTTCCGCGTGGCAGATTTCGCACGCGGAGATGTGATCGGCCACCGGGCGGCGCGCATCTTCCGTCAGCTCGCCGGTGACGTAATCGTCCAGTAGATGTCTGATGACTTCGTGTGTCATCTCTCCAACCTCTCTCTCAATAGTCTGCGCGCACGGTGCAGCTGCGCCTTGACCGTTCCAACGGAGACGCTCAGCTGTTCCGCGATCTCCTGGTGCTGATACCCTTCGACATCGTGCAGTACGAACGCGAGCCGCGCGCCTTTGGGCAGCGATGCGATCGCGTTCTCCATGTCCATCTTCAACTCCACCCCGCTCGATCGAGCCGCGCCTGCCAGACGTGACGTATCGTCCATCGGCAGGACTCTCGCGACCCGTCTACTGTCGCTTCTCGCATTCTCGAGCATCGTATTCACTGCCAGGCGATGAAGCCACGACGAGAATGCGCAGTCGCCGCGAAAGGTCGAGAGCCTTCGCCAGGCCCGGATGAAGACATCCTGCATCAGCTCCGTCGCCTCGGTGCTGTCTCCGGCCTTGAGGCGCAGGCACAACGCGTAGATCCGCGGCGAGTGTTCGTGATAGAGCAGCTCGAAGGCATCAACATCTCCCGCCTGCGCGCGCCGGATGTTGTCCGCCGCGGCAGCCTTCTCTTCACCAATCGTGGACGGGAAAGGTCCGATAGTGTCTGATACCACGGCGCTCGTCTTCATCTCAGGCGGGAATAAGATGCCAGTGACGCCTTCCGGGTTGGAACTGGGGAGGGGGGAGGCGGAGGGGCATCCCCGATTCGAGCTTTCACCGTCCCTTTCTCGCTTCCTGCGTCCTCTTCCCCCTTCCCTCTTCCCCCTATTCGATATCTCCGCCTAAGTCAAACTTGGACCGGGTAAGACCAATGATGCGGTCGAGGCCTGCTTTCACTTCCGGCGGGAGATCGCGCCGCGCCATCAGGCGCTCCGCTTCCTGGCGAATCGAATCCAGCGCCTGCATGAAGTTTCCCTGTTTCAGCTTGCCGGTGTCGTCTGCCATGGATGGATGGGTCGGGGGTTATGCGTCAGGCCGATGCGAGCTGAGCAGGTCGGGAGGGGGGTAGCTGCGGCGTCGCGCGGCGCTCGCCGACCTGCTGGCGCCACATTGCGTAGTAGAGTCCGGTTTGTTGCAACAGAACGTCGTGCTGGCCGACCTCGACGATCTTGCCGCGCTCGAGCACGTAGATCCGGTCCGCGTGCATCACCGTCGACAGCCGGTGCGCGATGAGTATCGTGATCACCTCGCGCGAGGTGGCAACCTCACGCATTGTGCGGCTGATCTCCTCCTCGGTGAGAGAGTCCAGCGAGGAGGTCGCTTCGTCGAACACCAGCAGGTGCGGGTTGCGGAGCAGTGCCCGAGCGATCGAGAGCCGTTGCTTCTCTCCGCCGGAGACTTTGACGCCGCCTTCGCCGATCAACGTATCGAGCCCCTTGTCGGCTCGCGCCAGCAGCGCATTCGCCGCCGACTTGTGCAGCACGTCCAGACACTCTTCGTCGGTCGCGTGGGGATTCACGAATTTGAGATTCTCGCGGATTGTCCCTGAGAAGAGCTGCGCGTCCTGGGTCACGAGACCGATCTGCTCGCGCAGCCGGTCAAGATCGACATCGGTGCCGTTTACGCCGTTATAGAGAATCTCTCCTTGCCTGGGTTGGTAGAGACCAACCAGCAGCTTCACCAGTGTCGTCTTCCCCGCGCCGGACGGCCCGACGAACGCAATCGTCTCGCCGCGGTTCACCTCGAAGGAAATGTCGGTGAGTGCCGGGGTGCTGGCGCTCTGGTGCATGAATCCGACGTTTGCGAATTCCAGTCTCCGAATCTCCGTCACTGGAACCGGAGCGAGCGGCTTTAGATCCTTGGGCGTCTCCAGAATCTTTCTGAAGTTGCCGAGCGATACTTCGGTCTCACGGTAGACGTTGATGATGTTGCCCAGCTCCTGCATCGGCCCGAAGATGAAGAACGAATAGAACAGGAGAGAGAAGAACTGGCCCACCGTTATCTTCTGGGTGAAGATCAGGTAGAGCATCATGAACAGGATGCAGGTGCGCAGAAGGTTGACAGACGTGCCCTGGATGAAGCTCAGGCTCCGGATGTACTTCACCTTCTTCAGCTCAAGCTTCAGGATTTTCTCCGTTACCGCATTGAGCCGCACCACTTCCTGATCGGCGAGACCGAGACTCTTCACCAGTTCGATGTTGCGAAGCGATTCGGTAGTGGATCCCGCCAGTGCCGTCGTCTCGGCCACGATCACTTTCTGTATGGTTTTGACTCGCCCGCTCAACGTCCAGCTCAGGATGCCGAGCAGCGGGACGGTCGCCAGAAATGCCGGCACGATCATCCAGTTCACCGAAAACGCGTAGATGATGACGAACACGACGCCGACCAGCGTCGTGAAGATGAGATTGATCGAGAGCGAGATGAACCTCTCGACGTCGGACCGCACCTTCTGGAGCTTGCCGAGTGTCTCGCCGCTGCGCTGATCCTCGAAGACAGAGTACGGCAGCTCCAGGGAGTGCCTGATGCCATCCGAGTACATCTCGGCGCCCACCCGTTGGACGATGACGTTGACGTAGTAGTCCTGGAAGTTCTTGGCGACGCGGGATACGAACGCGACGCCCATCGCCATCAGCAGCAGCGTTCCCGCACCCTTGATGAACGTCGCCGTCTGATAATCCCGGAACCGCGTGGCGTAGTCGTCGATCACGTGCCGGAAAATGAGCGGATCCAGGAGCGAGAACACCTGGTTGGTTGCCGCCAGCACGAGGGCGAGGAGAATCAGCCCGCGGTATTTGCGCAGGTAGGAAAGGAGGAGATCCACAAACGGATACTATTGGGGCGTAGCCATGGCCGCAAATCCTGCTCGCGGTTGGCAGCCTGCGAGCAGGGCGATCGTTAGTGCTATCAGAGATCCTTGCAGCGGGACGCGCATATCTCTACTCTGATCCATGCGCTCGAGTGTCATTGGCGTCGCGATGCAGAACAAGCCTCCAGAGAAACGGAACCCACCCGGGCCACCCGCGCGTTTCCCGGGCCACATGCTGATCAGGTTTGCGCGCCGCCGGCTCCCGTTCATGGTTGAGTCCGCGAAAAGGTATGGCGACATCGTGTTCTTCAAGGTCGGCAACGAGCGGATCTACCTCTTCAACCATCCGGATCTCATCCGCGACGTGCTCGTCACGAACCAGAAGAATTTCACCAAGAGTCGCGCGCTCGATCGCGCCAAGCGGGTGCTGGGCGAAGGACTTTTGACTAGCGAAGGTGAGTTTCACCTGCGACAGCGGCGACTGGCGCAGCCGGCGTTTCACCGGGATCGCATCGCCGCCTATGGGAGATCGATGGTCGAGTACGCCGATCGAGCCAGGTCGTCGTGGACCGATGGGCACGCGCTCGACTTGCACGACACGATGATGAAGCTCACGCTCGCGATTGTGGCGAAGACGCTCTTCAGCGCCGACGTCGAGAAGGAGGCAGCCGAGATCGGAGAAGCGCTCACGACAACGTTCGAGGCATTCAACATCGGCATTCTGCCGTTCAGCGAGCTGCTGGAGAAGCTGCCGCTTCCATACATCAAACGGTTCGACGCCGCACGCGCGCGTCTCGACAAAACGATCTACCGCATCATCGACGAGCATCGCGCGACCGGCGAGGATACCGGAGATCTGTTGTCGATGATGCTCCTCGCGCAGGATACGGAAGGCGATGGCGGCGGGATGACGAATGTGCAGGTCCGCGACGAAGCGATGACGATTTTCCTGGCCGGTCACGAGACGACGGCCAACGCTCTCTCATGGACGTGGTACCTGCTGTCACAGCATCCGGAAATCGAGGCGCGATTCCATCGTGAAGTTGACGCGCTTGGGAGTAGGCTGCCGCGGCCCGAGGATCTCGCGAATCTTCCCTACACCCGGATGATTCTCGCCGAGTCGATGAGGCTTTATCCACCGGCGTGGGCGGTGGGACGCCGGGCAATCAACGACTTCGAGGCGGGCGGATATCGCATTCCGGCACGCTCGATGGTGCTCATGTCGCAATACATCACGCATCGCGATCCGCGCTTTCACCCCGATCCCGAGCGGTTTGATCCGGAGCGTTGGCTGCCCGAAGTCGCGGCGATGCGTCCGAAGTTTTCCTATTTCCCCTTTGGCGGCGGGACGCGCATCTGCATCGGAGAGCAGTTCGCGTGGATGGAAGGGATCCTGATCCTTGCGACCATCGCCCAGAAGTGGAAGTTCCGCTATCTCGGAACGGCGCCGCCCGAAGTCGACCCCAAGATCACACTTCGGCCAGACGGCGGCTTGAGCATGCGCGTCGAGAAACGTTGACCAACAATCCAATCGTACAGCCAGTATTGATATAGTTGCAGCCAGATCTGCCCGCATGATCCCGTCCACCACAACACATCCATGAACACATTCTCGTATCGTCGCGCTCTGTCGACCGCGTGCCTGATCCTCACGCCGCTCATCCCCGCCGGGGCACAGCAGACATATCAATCGCCGCCCGCCGATCTTGTGAAAATCCTCGAGGCGCCCGCAAATCCGCTGACGTCAATCAGCCCGAACGGGAAATGGGTTCTCGTCACGGTAAGCGACCCGCGCACCGTTACCATCAGCGACATGGCAGATTCGGCCTACTACCTGGCGGGCAGCAAGATCAGAGCGAATCCTGATTTCCGTAT
>JADGQU010000406.1 GCA_017881545.1 Gemmatimonadaceae bacterium | reverse complement strand
TCCGCGGCTTCCGTTGGAGTAGCGTCTGCGTGGCAAGGACATAGCCCACTTCCGACGTGCCGATTCCAAATGCCAACGCCCCGAACGCGCCGTGGGTGCTGGTGTGGCTGTCGCCGCAGACGATCGTCATGCCCGGTTGCGTGAGGCCCTGCTCGGGTCCGATTACGTGGACGATTCCCTGCCGGCTGTCGTCGAGATCAAAGAGCCGGATCCCGAACTCGTCGCAGTTGGTCGCGAGTTGGTCGAGCTGCGTGGAGGCCTGAGAGTCGATTACCTGAAGACGGCCGGCCGAGCGCGGAGTAGTCGGTGTCGAGTGATCCATCGTCGCCAGTGTGAGGTCAGGGCGCCGGACGCGCGCGCCGCGACTGCGCAGCTCGGCGAATGCCTGCGGCGACGTCACCTCGTGCACGAGGTGGAGATCGACGTACATCACGGCCGGGGTGCTCTCCGTCTCGGGGCGGACGATATGATCATCCCAGATTTTTTCGAACAGGGTCCTTTGAGTCATTGCGCGTCGAGATTGTTTAACTGCAACTGGTTAACTGCAAAAAAGAAGCGGCCCACACTTGAAAGAGAGGGGCCGCCACGAAATCCGGTTCGCGAAAAACTTACGCGTGCGCCGGTGGGCCGCCTCCCGTTGCGAGAGCCGTAATAAGTCGAAAGTAGAGATTTGAGAAGCGCAGCTGAGGCATGAGCGAAGTATCGTGTCGCGCCAGCGCGGGGCGCGCCAGCCTGAATTGGCAATGTATTTCTCGCCCCTGTTGAGGTCAAGCGCGCGAGATCCAAGACCTACCACCATTCACCTCTAACCTTGTTCTCCTCTCAGTTAAGAATCCGATCTTTACTTTTCGCACATCCTGATCTAGCTTGCCTTTCATGACCGGCTTCTGGTTTACCACGACCTATTACTACGGCTTCTTCGGTTTCAACCGACGGGGGCTCGGGTCGCGCGTGCGGTAACGTTCAAGCTTCAACAGCGCAGATAGACCACGGGCCTCCGCAATCGCGGGGGCTTTTTCTTTCCCGAGCCCCGCGAAACGAGAGACCGGATTCTCAACTTCAACGTCGGGGCATTTATGGCAGTATCCGAGTCGATGCACGCGAAAACCTTGCGACCACCAGGAAATGGTGGATTCCCCGCCAAGGATCTATCGCGGCCATATCGTCTGGCCGCGCATCCCTCGGCGTTGCGAGCGGCGACGCGACCGGTGCGTGTGACCGACAGCGTCACCATCGGCGGCGCCGCAATCACGATGATCGCGGGACCATGCTCGGTTGAAAGCGTGGAGATGATCGTCGACATCGCCAACCGCGTGAAGAGCCTCGGCGCAGTGATGCTCCGAGGCGGTGCGTTCAAGCCGAGGACGTCACCCTATTCCTTCAGCGGGCTGGGGGCGGAGGCGCTGGGCTTTCTCGAGACTGCACGCGCTGAGAGTGCTCTGCCGGTTGTGACCGAAGTCATGGATACCAGGCAGGTCGAGCTCGTCGCCCGCAGCGCCGACATGATTCAGATCGGCGCCCGCAACATGCAGAATTTCTCGCTGCTGGAGGAGGTGGGACGGGCCGGGCTGCCGGTGCTCCTCAAGCGCGGCCTGTCGGCGACGATTACAGAGCTGCTTCTGGCAGCCGAACATGTGATGGCAGCGGGAAACAGCAATGTCGTTTTGTGCGAGCGCGGCATTCGCACTTTCGAGAGCTCGACACGCAACACGCTCGATATTTCAGCAATCCCAGTGCTCAAAGAGGAGACCCATCTGCCCGTGATCGTGGATCCGAGCCACGCCGGAGGGCGTGCGCGGCTCGTCATTCCCCTCGCACTCGCCAGCATTGCCGCTGGAGCGGACGGCATCATGGTGGAGGTCCATCCGGACCCCGATGCGGCGCTCTCCGATGGCGATCAGTCGCTCACGCTCGAGATGTTCGCCGAATTGATGCGCGCGGCTTCGCCGGTGGCGCGTGCGGTCGGACGAACGCTCTGAGCGCCGCGCCGCTCATTGCTTAAACGCGAGCCGAGTTGGAGGCAGCTTGATCGGCCAGGGCGTCGTCACAGGGCAGAGTCCCGCACCGAAACGGTGGATGACCGCAAGGTAGCGCGGCTCGTTGTGCAGCAGATCATACGGAGGATCGCAACCGATCGGAGTCTGGCCCAGACCGGACCGCGTCATGCGCTCGAAGACATCGAGCGCTTTCGCCCGGTCACCCACCGCCAAATGCGCGAACAGAAGGTCGGTGTCATGAGCATCTGGATTGAGAGTCAGGTCGTGATAGAGCTTAGTCACCTCAGGCCATCGCCCGCTTGCGGCGTAGCTGAAGATCACGTAGCCGCGCGATCCGGGGTGTCCAGGCTCGCGCGCGTAGTTCCGCTCCAACACCTGGGCACCCTTTTCCGGCTGACGCGCGAATACGTAGTCGAGCCCCAGGACTTTTTGGGCGATCGCCAATGTCGAGTCGAGCTCGATAGCACGCAGACTGCCGGCAATTGCTTCCGGAAACCGTCGGTTTTCGTACAGCGCATGGGCGACTTCGGAGGCGATGATCGGCGACAAGGGATCGAGAGCTGCCGCGCGTTGCTCCTCTGAAAGAGCCTCTTTCGCTCGGCCCAGCATCAGGAGATTGTCTCCATACCATTGATGCGTCGTCGCATCCTCCGGCTGGAGCTTCAAAGCGTGTTGATACTCGGGATCCGCTTCCTTGAGGCGCGTCGCATACGATAGTGCGTTGGCGAGGGCGAGGCGCGCATCTCCCAGGGAAGAATCCAGAGCTACGGCTATTTCGGCGTTATTCAACGCCAGAAATCCCGTTGAATCCACCGGCACCGGAGCGAAGTTCCCCAGGTTGCTGTATGCCATGCTCAGCCCGGCGCGAGCGCGCGCAAACTTCGGATCATTCGCCGCGGCCTCAGTGAAGTA
>JADGQU010000405.1 GCA_017881545.1 Gemmatimonadaceae bacterium | reverse complement strand
GACTCGCCAGAGTCACGAGCTCAGGGGTTTCGCCGGCTCCTTCCGCTTCCGGAGCTTGAATTCCGGCATCGACGCGTTGATCTGGTCCGTGAGGTCCGTCTCCATCTTCTTGGGATCGAGCGGCTCGAGCATCGCGCGCAGCTCCGGATCATCCGCCAGCGCCAGGTTGAGTCGCGAATAGAGTCCGGCCACGAGGTGCAGCGTCTTCGTAATCTCCTCCTCCATCCGGAGATTCACCTGCAGCGTCAGCTCCTCGCGCAGCTCGCCGATCCGCGACTCCCTGCTCTGCGTCATCAGCACGAAGATCGAGAGGAAGATCGCCTCCAGCGAGACGATCGTCGTGAGCATCCCGAACGGGTACGGGTCGAACTTCGGCAGTCCCGTGAACGGGAGATTCCAGTAGATCCACAGGACGAAGATCATCGCGTGGATGACGAGAAACGGCGTCGAGCTCGCGAAGCCGATCATCCGGTCCGCCAACACTTCCATCGTCGAGCGGTTGGACGAGTGCTGCGCCTTGATCGCGCGGAACGCGGTGCTGATGCCGGCGCTGCGCCGAACGCGACGCTCGGATGGCGCCGATTTTGGAGGAGCTGTCGGAGGTGCGGTCTCTTCTGACGGCATTTCTCGACTGGTGAGAATGCACAAAGCTAACGCATTCGCTCTGCCACTTCCTGTGCAGTCGCAAAGGGTTAACCTTCCACCCATGGCCAGATCGCAGTCGTTCACCGTCGGAATCATCCAGGAATCGGTCACCAGCGACGTCAAACAAAACGTCGACCGGGCCGAGGCTCGCATCCGCGAAGCCGCCGAAAAAGGCGCGCAGATCGTCTGCCTCCAGGAGCTGTTCAACGCGCCCTACTTCTGCAAATCGCAGAAGCACGAGCGCTTCGATCTGGCTGAGCCCATCGACGGACCGACCATCGAGCGCATGCAGAAAGTGGCGCGCGAGCTGGAGATGGTCGTCATCGTTCCCATCTTCGAGCGGCAGGCAGCGGGCGTTTATCGTAACTCCGCAGCCGTAATCGACGCCGACGGCTCGGTCCTCGGCGCGTATCGCAAGATGCACATCCCGGACGATCCGCTCTTCAACGAGAAGTTCTATTTCACCCCCGGCGACTCGCACATCACTGACGACGGCGACCACAAGGGCGCCAGTGGATTCCGCGTCTGGAAAACCCGCTACGCCGACATTGGCGTTCTGATCTGTTGGGACCAGTGGTACCCCGAGGCCGCTCGCATCACGAGCCTCCTCGGCGCCGAAATCCTCTTTTATCCGACGGCGATCGGGTGGCATCCTTCCGAGAAGGCGGAGCACGGCGACGCGCAGGTCGAGGCGTGGCGCACGGCTCAGCGCGCGCACGCGATCGCCAATGGCGTGTACGTCGCCGCGCCAAATCGTGTCGGTCACGAGGACGAGCCGGGCACCGATGGCATCGAGTTTTTCGGGCACTCGTTCATCTGCGATCCGTTCGGCCGGATTCTGGCCGAGGCGGGGACGGAGCCCGCGGTGCTGGTCACGAAGTGCGACAGGGCGCTCATCGAGAGCACGCGACGCAACTGGCCGTTTTTGCGGGATCGGCGCATCGACGCTTATGCTCCGATCCTGAATCGATACATCGGGTGATGCGTCACCTGGTCATCACTGCGGCGCTCATCATCGCGCCGGTCACGAGCGCACGGGCGCAGGAAACAACACACACGCTCATGCCCACGCCCACCACGGTCGCGTGGGGCTACTACGACGCGGCTGCCGTGCCGGTTCTCCATATCCGCTCGGGCGATGTGATCGTTGTCGGAACGCTCATCACGTCGACTCCGGAGCGGCTCGAGGGAGCCGGCGTCAAGCCCAGTGATGTCGAGCGCTCGCTGCGCGACATCACGACTACCGTCACCAACAAAGGGCCCGGCGGCCACATACTCACGGGTCCCATCTACGTCGACGGCGCCGACTCCGGCGATGTCCTGGAGATTCAGATCCAGAAGATCGATTTCGCGATTCCGTACGCCTACAACGCCTTTGGCATGAATCGCGGCTTTTTGCCGGAAGATTTTCCCTACTCGAAGATGCGGATCGTTCCGCTCGACACGGTAAAGCTCGTCGCGCATTTCGCGCCGGGAATCGACATCCCGCTGCATCCGTTCTTCGGCAGCATTGGAGTCGCTCCGCCGGCATCCCGCGGACGGGTGAACAGCGCGCCGCCGGACATCCACGCCGGGAATCTCGACAACAAGGAGCTGGTCGCCGGCACCACTCTCTACATTCCGATCCATACTCCCGGTGCGCTGCTCGAGATCGGAGACGGCCACGCCGGCCAGGGAAACGGCGAAGTCGACATCACCGCTCTCGAGACATCGCTTCGCGGCCGATTCAAAGTGACGGTGAGGAAGGACTTTCACCTCACATGGCCTCGCGCGGAAACGCCCACGCACTGGATCGCCATGGGGATGGACAAGGATCTCGTGCAGGCGACGAAGATCGCGGTCCGCCAGGCGGTCGACTTCCTGATGACAGTTCAGGGACTGTCGCACGATGATTCCTACATGCTGACGAGCGTGTCGTGCGATGTCGACATCACGGAGCTGGTTGATGGAAACGTCGGCGTCCACGTGATGATACCGAAGGCGATATTCCCGCGCGGTGCTGGCGAGCACATGATCCCCGTCAAGCGCTAGTGGCGAACAAAGACGAGAGCGTCGCTTCTTCCGGAAGCGGCGCTTTGACTATGGAGCTATCGCCGGGTAGACGCATGCCGGGGGAGTGGGAGAAGCACGACGCGACGTGGATAGCGTGGCCGCACTACGAGGCGGACTGGCCCGGCAAGCTCGCCCCCATTCCCTGGGTCTACGCCGAGATCGTGCGCGCACTCGGCGATCACGAGAAGGTGGAGATTCTTTGCCACGACGGCA
>JADGQU010000107.1 GCA_017881545.1 Gemmatimonadaceae bacterium | reverse complement strand
TCCGGATCGATGACAGTGACCGGGCCTCGATACGCCTCACGCCTCAGCATCTCGGCGCAGGCATTGCCAGCGGCGCCGCCACCGATGATCACAACCGACTCGGGGCCGAAGGTGGGTTTTTCCTCGAACAGCACCCGCTCCGGTGCAGTAGATCCGCGAGCGCGGTGGCTCTCGCCCTTTACCTGTCCGTGATCTCTCTTGCCGGTGACTCGTACGATGTTGCTCTCGACCGCGACGTCGTACGTAGGCAGGTCGTTGAGCGGGGGCGCACAGGACGCCGCCCCGTTGTGCAGATCGAAGCAGCCGTGGTGCCAGGGGCACCGAATGGTCTCGCTGACGAGGACGCCTTGATCGAGCGGGGCTCCGTAGTGCGTGCACTTCCCACCTACGGCGAACCAATTCGGCTCGACGTGAACGAGCAGCACCGGTTCGCCAAACGCGTGACCCGCGATGAGCTGACCCGGACGAATGCTACTGACCTCGAGACCCTTGGTCAGGTCAGGGCCGGTCAGCTCATCGGAATGTTCGGTCACTTCTGCTGGTCGAGGAGGCTCTGCGCACGGTCGCGGTGGGCCACGAAAGCCGGAGCAACCTTTGTCTCCAGGTCTTTCACCTGCGCATTCTGGGTCGCCGGCAACAGTGTCTTGGTCACGGCATCGAGCACCGCATTATGATAGTCAACTTCGTGCTTCAGAAATGCGCGATCAAACGCGCTTCCCCGGAGCCCGCGCAGCGAGCGCATGGCCGCGACGTGCGCCTTGGTGAGAGGGAAGTCCTTGCCGGGTGGGGTCGGCGTCACCTTGAGCGATTTCGCCAAATCCCGGCCCTGCTGCCGGACGTTTCGGTGGTCGCGAACGAGCATCGCCCCAAAGTCACGAACGGCTTTCGTATGGCCCCTGCTGACGGCAAGCGATCCAGTCTCCATATCATACGTATTGGCGGCGTCAAATATCGCGACGATCGTTGGATCGTCGAGTTTGCTCGCGCCTGCCTGGGAGTGAGCAGCGACGACCGGGACTCCGAAAACTGTGGCCAGCATTGCAATTGTGCTGTATCTAAAGATGCTGCGGTTTTGCAAAAACATACGAAACCCTCCAAAAGAGAAACCAGACGTGAGACGCTCTGGACCCGGACGTTATCCAGCCCATACTAATAAGTCAAGTTTTTCTTTGACTTATTCGAGAGATGGCGTTAAACTGTGGGCAGATGACTGAAACCCGCCGACCAGCGCCGAAGCCCCGCAGCGACGCGACGCGCGCCCGACTCCTCGCATTGTTGAGAGAAGGCTCGTGGACCGTCGACGACCTTGCCGAACGCCTCGGCGTTACTGACAATGCCGTGCGCTTTCATTTGGACGCGTTCGAGCACGAGGGAGCAGCGCGGAATGAGGGAGTGCGCAGGATCGGCGCGGTGGGAAAACCCGCTTCCCTCTATTCGCTGAGCCCCGAGGGGGAGGCGGCGTTCTCGCGGGCCTACGCCCCGGTCCTGATCGCATGCCTGGAGGAGCTCCGAGACCGGACCTCTGGTCCACAGGTCGTCGCCTTTCTGAGGCGCGTTGGGAAGCGGCTCGCGCGCGGCTTCAGTCACGATGCGGGCCCGCTTTCGTCGCGCGTGAACGGCGCCTCGGACATGCTCAACGCGCTCGGCGGATTGACGTCGGTAGAGAAGTCGGGCGGGACCTACCGCATTGTCGGGCGCGCATGTCCGCTGTCGCGCGCCGTGGAAGCGGATCATTGCGTTTGTGCAGCCGTCACTTCCCTGGTGGCCGAAGTCGTCGGCGCGGAAGTGAAGGAACGGTGCGATCGCTCGGGACGTCCAAAGTGCTGCTTTGAGATCTCTTCAGACCACAGAGCCCGAACGACCGCTCACGGGTGACCAGTCGGCGATTACTGGACCGTGATTGTTCCCGTCATCGCTGCCCCGTGCAGGGAACAGTGATAGGTGTAAGTGCCGGCAGTGCTAAATGACTTGGTGAACGTTCCCTGATCCTGTAGCGGCGACGATAGTGATCCGTCGTCGAAAGTCACGCTGTGAGACACGCAGGTCTGCCCATTGTAGGTATCGCCCGTGCACGTGTTCCACGCCCACTGCACGCTGGTTCCGATCGCCACAGTCTTCCCGACAGGACTGAACTGGTTGTTGGTGACGGATATTCCGCCCGCCGGAGGCGCAGTATTGACCTTGGGCGGGCTGGTGTTCGGGCTGGTTGAGCTATAGCCACCACCGCACGCGCAAAGCGAAGCGACTGCCAGTACTGCGTAAACGCCCTTCATGATGAGGCGCCTCCCGACGCATGTGAATCTCAGGGGACGCTATCGGGGCACGCACGGCGCAACAAGCGCCTTGACTGCGACTTACGGTGGAGGACGCCTAATAGGCGGTGAACGGTGACGACTGGGTCGCCGCCCCGGCTGATCACGCCGCGTCGTGTATGGTCTTGAGCTGGATGATTTTGAGCCGCCGCGTCATCGCCGGAAGCTTGAGCACGACTGTCTCGCCGACGCTTCGACCCACCAGCGTCTTGCCGATAGGCGACGACATGCTCACATGTCCCTCCTCGAACTCCACTGAGTCGCCGAACACCAGGCTGAAGCTCTCGCGTTCGCCCGTCTTCTCGTCCTGCACCACCACCTGCGAGCCCAGGCCGACCTTGTCGGAGGGAATCTGGGTCACGTCGATCTGCGAGAGTTTGCTCAGGCGTTGGCGCAGCTGGCCCAGCCGCGCCTGCACGAACTGCTGCCGCTCGAGCGCAGCCTTGTACTCGCTGTTCTCGCGCAGATCGCCCATCTCGACGGCTCTGCGAATCTCCCGCGGCAGCACGACGCTCAGCTCGTGCTGGAGACGCTGAGCTTCCTCTCCGAGTTTTATCTTGAGTTGTTCGATCATGCGACTCGAGCCTTCGTGGGGTCCTTCATCCTATCGAAAAACGAGCGCCCGACCGCGATGAATGGCCGGGCGCCCGCTAAATCCAAGCTAGAGAGTCCGCGCTCGGGAGGCAATCACCCGGACTACGCGACTGACCGCGACCGCCCCTATCGGTGCTGTGGGAGCTTCGAATCCGTGTGGTCGATCGCCGCCGGCTGCGCCGAGGACTTCTCGTATTCCTGCCGCAGCTTCAACATCATCGCCTCCCGCCGGTCGAACAGCTTCTTGAGCGGCCGGGGCTGGTGCCGCGCCAGAGCGTAGGACGTGAGGAGCGGCAGTGCGACCGTCGAATCCAGATAGCAGACGACCGCATCGGGCAGCCGGTCCGGATCGATCTTACCCCAGCTCACCGCCTCAGCCGGCGTCGCTCCGGAGAGACCGCCCGTGTCCGGGCGCGCGTCTGTGATCTGGAGGAAGAAATCGTGTCCCTTCTCGTCGATCCCGAGAACCTCCTGGATCTGCGGCTCGGTCTGGAGCATGAAGTTCTTGGGGCTACCGCCACCAAGAATCATGACCCCGCTCTTTCCACCACCGCGCTTCGCATCGAGAACGATCGAAGCCGTCTCGTTTACGTCTCGGTTCGGATCAAGCATTAGCTTGTTCCCGTCTAGCGCCAGTGCCGCGATGTTCATTCCAATCGAGCTGTCGCCTGGGGATGATGTGTAGATGGGCACGGCGGAGGAGTACGCGGCCGAGAGCAGCGATTTCTGCCCGATGCCAAGAGCTTTCTCGCGCTCACGTACATATTTCCCGGCGAGGTTGTGGAACTCCGCGCTCGACATCGCCCGCTGAAATTCCTTCCCCGTGATGATCTTCCGGAAGAACGCATCGGTCGAGAGAAGCACGTCGTAGTCGAAGAAGATGTCGTAGATGCGGACGACTCCTTCCTCACGCAGCACGACGTCCGATTCCTGCGCGTTGCCTCGGTGCATCGCGAGCCCAAGGCCGAAGTGCGTGTCGTGGTAGAGGTTCGCGCCCGTCGAGATGATCCAGTCGACGAATCCTGCTTCTATGAGCGGGATGAGCGCCGACATCCCCAGTCCCGCCGGTGTGAGCGCGCCGGTGATGGAGAGCCCGACCGTAACGTCGGGCTGGAGCATCTTTCCGGTGAAGAGCTGGCATGCTTCGCGGAGTCGTGCCGCGTTGTACGCGAGGTACGTTCCGTCGATCAGCTCGGCGACGGTCTCTTTCCCATCGATGCGCCGAGGATCAATGCGCTGTCCCTTGAGGAATCGGCTGCCCTCGTGCGCGGTATGCTGCACTCCCTTCTTCTCCCGCTCTTCCGCGGCGAGCTTCTGCTGCGCCTTGGGTCCGGCGGCCGATGCCTTTCCATGACGCGACGACTTGAAGCCGCCGCGCTCCCTGCCCTCTCCGTTGCCCTTATTTCTTTTCGCCATCTCGTCCTTCCACGACTTCCTCGAACTGTTGTCCCGCCGTTTTGCCCAGCGACTTGTACGCCGAGATTATCGCCTGCGCCGCCTCGGCGGGATCGTCGGTCACGAGCATGAGATCAAGATCTCCCTCGGAGATCTTGCCCTCGCTCAGGACTCGAGTCTGCAGCCAGCGCAGCAGCCCGGCCCAGTAATAGCGCCCGAATAGAATGACGGGAAAACGGTAGATCTTCCCCGTCTGAATCAGTGTGAGCGCCTCGAACAATTCGTCCAGCGTGCCGAAACCGCCGGGGAAGATGACGAATGCCACCGAGTACTTGATGAACATCGTCTTCCGCACGAAGAAATACTTGAAGTGGACGAGCGTGTCGACGTACGGGTTCGCGCCCTGCTCGAACGGCAGCTCGATGTTGCAGCCGATGGACCGTCCTCCGCCGAGTCGCGCACCCTTGTTTCCGGCTTCCATGATGCCGGGTCCCGCGCCCGTGATGATGTCGAAGCCGGCCAGCGCCAGAAGACGGGACGTTTCCACCGCTGCATCATAGTGTGGATCGTCGGGACCGATGCGCGCCGAACCGAAGATCGTAACCGCTTTCTCGACCGACGCGAGTGTGTCGAATCCGTCGATGAACTCCCCCATGATGCGGAGCACGCGCCACGGGTCTGTTCTCGTGAAATCGCCGCGCGGCCCCGACTGCTGCAGCAGCTTTTCGTCTTCGGTGACGGGCGATGAGTCGCGGATGGCGTCGTCGATCGTGCGTGTGACCACCAGTTTTCCGGGACTGTTTTGTTGCGAGGGAGGCGTTCTTCCCGCCTTGAGATGTCCCTCCTCCGTTCTCTGCTTGAGTCCCTCGAGGGCTTTTTGCTCGGCGGAGGCCATGACTTCGGGATTGAGCTTCTTTCCGCCGGCGGTGCGTGCCTTCGTCGACCGCGGGATCCTGCGACTCGCCGGGGCGGCGTTGGATTTATCTTTTCTATTCTTCATTATTGGCCGCTGTCGCGGGCTTGGCGAACCGTCTTGAACCGACAGTGAACGACCCTGCCGAACCATCTTCGATCCAGCAGAGAACGGTCCTGTAGGCTCTCTTCATAGGGAAACTAAAGTTGCGTGGGTCTGCACAAAGCCCGCCAGGTGATGGTGCGCAGGTCGTCGTGATCATAGCCGATGGAGTGAGACCGGATGCGCTCGCTCACTCCATCGACGGTGGTCATTTGCCGGCGCTCGCGGCGCTGCGGGAAGAAGGACAGCTGTCCACAATAACAACGGCGTTTCCGTCCGTGACGGGCCCGGCTTACGCGCCATTTCTGATGGGAAGGTATCCCGGGAGCGTCGGATTGCCCGGACTTCGCTGGTACGATCGCTCGCGACGCATCGCCAGACTCTCGGGCCACGCGAGGAGCTACGTCGGCTCCGAGATGCGCTTCGTCGATCGCGACATCGACCGCGCCTCACCGACCATCTTCGAGTTGGCCAAGCCGAGCCTCGGCGCGCTGAGCGTGATCGGACGGGGACTGAAGCGCCGCGAGCGCATCGGCCAGAGCCCGGCGTTCGTCGCGCGCGCCGCGGCAACGCACTTTCGCGGCAACGTGCGCGGATGGCTGGCGATCGACCGGCTGGTGGGTGAGGAAGCAGCGCTGCATTTGCGTTCGCAACGAGTCCGCTTTGCTTTCATCGCTCTGACGGGAATAGACAAGACGTCCCACGCCGAAGGCCATGACGCGCCCATCGTCGGCGATGCAATGAGGATCGTTAACGACACCGTTGCCCAGATCCGCTCCGACGCCGAGCGCGATGGTCGGTGGAGCAAAATGAGCCTATGGGTTGGAAGCGATCACGGACACTCGCGAGTGCGCGAGCATGAGGATCTCGTCGGGCTCCTCTCCGAGTGGGGGTACACCACCCTCTCGCATCCATGGGCATTCAATACTTCGGCCGACATCGCCGTGATGGTGAGCGGCAACGCCATGGCGCACTTGTATCTGGACATCGATCAAAAGACTCGCCCGTGGTGGCCGGCGCTCGGCGGCAGGTGGAATGATTTGTCGAAGAAACTCCTCTGCCGTCCATCGGTCGATCTGCTGATTCTCCCAATCAGCCCGGCTTCGTGCGAGATTCGCGGGAGGGGCCGGGGGTCGGCGACACTCGCGTGGAGCGAGTCCAGATATTCCTACACAACGGTGAGTGGTGATCCGCTCGGAATCGGGACGCAGACTTCGATCAGCGACGACGAAGCTTATGATGTCACGATCGCGAGCGACTATCCCGACGCCCTCGTGCAGATCGCACACCTCGTCGCGTCCCCGCGTAGCGGAGACATCATTCTCTCAGCGGCGAGGGATTGGGACTATCGGGCCCGGTACGAGCCGATTCCACACGTCTCTTCGCACGGCGCCCTGCATCGGGAACACATGCTCGTACCGTTGTTGTTGAACCGACGGCCCGCGGGCGTACCGCGGCGCACAGTTGATGTGATGCCGAGCGCCCTGGCCGCGCTCGGCATCACGGCTCCGAAGACTCTGGACGGAGTTTCGTTCTTCTAGCCGCGCAACTACTGAACGGTGAGTGTTCCGTTCATCCCCGGGTGGATGGTGCAGTGAAAGCCGTAGACGCCAGCAGTGTTGAAAATACGCGTGTGCGAGACACCACTGTCGAAAGTGGGGATGTCGCTTGTCCCATCGCCCGCGAGCGCGGCATTCCTCCCAGCCGCATCGTCCCAAGTGACATTGTGCCCGGTATTCCCGTCGTTCCGCCAAGTGGCGGTAGAGCCGACCGCAACCGTCCGGGCCGTGGGCGAGAATGTGTTACTAACGGTCATGCAGAAAGTGACGGTGCAGACGCCCCCGCCCCCGCCACCCCCACCACCTCCGCCGCCAGGTGGCGCGGTCGATCCGCCGCATGAAAGCGTCGTGAGCACAAGAATCAGGGCACCAAAAAAACCAGAGATCTTCCGCATCCTACCTCCTCGTCGAGTTGGATCCAGGTGGGCGCCGCAGCCGGCCCTGTGGCTCGGCGCGGGGCCAGACGGTGAAATAAGCGGCCCGTGCAGAAGGAACGCAAAGCCCCGAAGGTAACGGTATGTCACCGCCCCGCCGGGGACAGTCTAGCTCAGGTGAACGTC
>JADGQU010000404.1 GCA_017881545.1 Gemmatimonadaceae bacterium | reverse complement strand
GCAGCGTGGCAACCGTGGAATCGAGCTCATTGGAGACGAACACCAGCGGCAGCGTCGGGTGGAAGGCGATGTGGCGCGGACCCGCGCCCGGGCGCATGACCGCATCGCCGCCTTCAACGTGGCGCAGTGTTTTACTCTCGAGGTCGAGACGGTACACGAAAACGCGGTCGACGCCGAGGTCCGCGGCGAGCGCGAAGCGGTTGGACGGATCAGCAACGATAGAGTGGGCATGCGCCGCCTCCTGACGCTCGGCATTCGGTCCGCGGCCTTTGTGCTGCTCGACGTGCGCCACTTGCGCGAGTGATCCATCGGCCTGGATCGGGAGCAGCACGACATTTCCGCCGACGTAGTTGGCTACGAGCACAACCCGGCCGCTACGATCCACGCTCACATAGCAAGGCGCACCGCCTTCCGATGGCTGCTCGTTGCGTCGAGTGAGGGCGCCGGTGTCCTTCGCGATCGCGAAGGCGCTCACCGCACCGCTCGCCTTCCCGTTGTACTTCTCGAGCTCATTCACGGCGTAGAGAACGCGGCCGTTCGGGTGGATGGCGAGGAACGACGGGTTCTCGCCGGCGTCCACCGCGCCGACGCGCCGTAATTTGCCGGAGCGCCGGTCCATGCGGACGAGATAGATGCCGTCACGCCGGCCACCTTCGGTGTACGTCCCGACGTAGAGGAGTTCATCGTCGGGCTTCGAGTCACGCGCGAGCGCGACGAGACCGAACGCCGACGCGGCCATGAAGTCGCGCCGCGACATCTCGCCGGGGTTAGTCATCGGCGACCTGGCCAGTTGAGTCACTTTGACTTTGCGAGCGATCCTGCCGGACGCGCCACACGGCCTGGCTCCACAATACCCCCGCGGTCGCACTCAGCCCGATGATCGTCAACAGGTTCACCATTCGAAGAGGCTTACCAAGCCAGTCAATGCCGGTGACTACCGCAAGCACGAGCGAAACCCCAGCGATCACGAATGCGGGTACAGCAGATCGGGTACCGGTTGTCATTGTACGATCCATGTTAGAAGCGGGTCTAATCCGAGGTCCCGGTCGTCCGAACCAAAATCCGGTTGCAGCATGTAGATGATTGTCCTGGCTCAGATCTGCGAGTAGGCCGTCGGCTGGAGGATGATGTCCGAGATGGCCGAGACGTTGTCACGGTACTGCGGGTCGGTGGAGAGAGTCTTCCACGCCGGGTCCTGGCCGAACTTGCCCCAAGCAGCGTCGCGCGCCGACATGTCGGGAAAGGTGAGCATGTAAGTCAGGCTGGGCATGTTCGTGCCGACAATCGTCTCCCCGAAGAAGACTGGCGTGAGGCCCGCTCTGCGAAAGATCGGCACCTCGCCGGCGTTGAACATCTTCAGCTTGTTGAGCGCGGCGCGATTGCTGTGACTCTCATACGTCCGGAGCTCGAAGATGCGAGGTGTCGCCGTACCGGCGCCCGCGGAGGGCTCCACTGTCGGCATCGCGTCGAAGGCGCGCAACAGGGAGCTTTCGACCCGCACGAAAGCCGGATCAGCCATCGGCGCGTCAAGGATCGCGGCACCAGCGCGCGCGTACACCGCATCGGCGGCGAGGCGGTCGCGCAGCGACACCACGCTATCGAGCGTCTGGTGCGCAAGAACGAGCAGCAGCGACGGCGCGTTCTCGCCGTATACGACGGTAAACGCCCCGACCCGGCCAACTCCCGCTCGATTCATCGCGGGGATTGCAGCGTCGCCGATGAAAGCGCTGAACGCGCGCTGCTTCGTGCCCGGGAGCAGGTGGTAGCGCCGCAGCTCGATGTACTGGCGGCTCGCAGACTGGGCGAGTGTGTCGAGCTTGGGGCGCGGCGACATCGCGGCAACAGCTGTCGCCGCGAGAAAGTCACGTCGGTCCATGAGTACCTCGTCGAAAATCGTCAGGAAGTGTATGGCACGACCTGGTTGCAATCGCCAGGATCTGCGGAACGGGATGCGAAATCATTTGCGTTGTTTAAGGATGACTATTGCCCAAACGCAGATGCTGGCCGATCCAACTGTTGTGGCCAGAAAAACCGGTTCCGTCAGCAGGTGAGCGCCCTCTGCAAAGATTCGTGCAATGTGCGCCAGGAAGAGCAGGCCGAATGCTACGCCAGTTGTCGCGACAAACGCTTTCATGAGAACCGCTCCTTGACGGCGCGTGCTATTCGGCGGCCTAGTTGCCGTAACGGAAGGTCGCCAACGTCGGTTCTCCGCTCTGATAGGAAATGACGTACACCCTGTCGAACACGCTGGCTTTCCATTTTCGGGGTCGAGGGTTCACACCGAGTGCTGCCGCGAGCTTCTGTATCTCCTCGTGGTTCCAACAGATAAGGACGGTCTTCCCCGTGTATGCGGGGTTCGCAAGAATCTGCTTGGCCATCGCGGCGTAATCTTTACCGAGAAAGGGTGTCTGCACCGGCAGCTTGAGGGCTCTCGCCAGCGGTGCGACAGTTTCCTGAGTGCGCTGTCCGTTGTCGTGTTTCGTGGATTGTGTCGCGAACACCGCCACTGGCAAGCCAAATCTCGACATTGCCGGATCTTTCATGATGAAAGACACAAGCCGCGCGGCGCGTTTCACGCCAGCTGGCGCCAGATGGGGATCTTCCGGATCCGCCGGTTTCTCCGCGTGTCGGAGCAGGATGATCTGCGCTGGCCCCGCCACCTGCGAATGAGCAGGCGCCGACATGAAGAGAGCAGAGAGCAGGATCAGCGCGCCTTTGGTCCAAGCCATTGTATAAGAGTGCTCGCCAAGCGAGCGCAGTTCAATGTCCGGCTGCATCATGTAGATGGTTGTGGCTCTAGATGATTGTGGCTCGCCAGGCTTCCGGCAACGACCCATGCAGCAGCCGCGATCGTCCACGAGACGGGAACCCACGCGGGCACAGGCTGCCACTGCAGTGCAAAGTCGCCGTA
>JADGQU010000106.1 GCA_017881545.1 Gemmatimonadaceae bacterium | reverse complement strand
TGTACGCCGAGTTTCCTTAGCAGGCCGTGGATCATTCTTCTCACCTGAATGCATTCTCGCAGGAGCGATGCAGAATCGCTCTCAGATATTGCTCCGATGTCGCGGGCCAGGATCAGGTGATACTCCAGCTCGCAGCCGGAGTTGAGAGCGATACGGAGAAATCGGGCGAACTCCTTTTCGCTATCCTGTCGCCTGCCCTCGACGATATTTGCGGGTATTGATATCGCGGCTCGAATTATCTGACCGCGTAGCGCCAGGTCACGCGACCGCCGCATTCCCGTCGCGACGCGATAAGCATGGATGGCCAGAGCGTGCGCCTTCTCCCAAACGTGCAGTTTCTTGAAATCACTCACGCTCCATTGTGTAGCGAAGGCGTTCTCGGACTCGCATCAATTCATTGCGAGGATCAACCGTTTGCCCGCAGAGGTCTCTCTGACTGCGCAGTACGCCACCAGAAAAGCTTCAAGCTTAACAGCCGCAAAGCCTAAAGCTCCCTGCCTTGGTTTTGTGGATGCCTTCCGGCGCAAAACCACTGCCCGGACAACAGTCTGCTTGTCGTTCTTGTCAAAGGTGGTGGACTACCCCAACGTACATGCGCCAGCTGAGTCATTCGGAGCGAAAGACATGGTGACAATCTCAATCGAGGGTGATCGGGTTCACTTCGACGTGGAGGGACTCGATAAGCTCTGGTCTCTAAGGAGTCGACTCGATATTCCGCTTGCGCACATTCGCGTGGTTAAAGTCGACCCGGAGGCCGCGCGCGGATGGTGGCACGGCCTCAGGCTTCTCGGAACCAATATTCCGGGCGTCCTCACCGTCGGCACTTTCTATCAGCATGGTGATGTTGTGTTTTACGACGTCCACGATCCCGACGGAACTATTGTGCTGGAGCTGGAGCACGAGAGCTACAAACGACTGATCGTCGAAGTCGAAGATCCGGAGCAAATAAAGAGGATGATCGAGCAGGCGATCAAGCGCCGGCGTTCTTGAACGCCCGCCCGATTATCTCCCGCGCCTCCGCCTGAATGCGCCTGAGGTGGTCGACGTCCTTGAAGCTCTCCGCGTAGAGCTTGTAGATGTCTTCGGTTCCTGACGGCCGAGCCGCGAACCATCCGTTCTCTGCCACGACCTTCAGCCCGCCGATCGGGTCATTGGTGCCGGGCGCCGTCGTCAGCATGCTCACGACCTTTTCACCGGCCAGCTCCGACTCTGTGATGTCTTTCGGGGATAGATGTGCCAATATTTTCTTCTGCTCCGGCGTGGCCGGCGCATCGATGCGCTCGTAGACGGGATCCCCGAATTCTCGCGTGAGATCCTGATAAAGCTCACCCGGATCCTGATCCGTCACGGCCGTCATCTCCGCCGCGAGCAGTCCCATGATGATCCCATCCTTGTCCGTCGTCCACACGCTCCCATCTCGGCGCAGGAACGACGCGCCGGCGCTCTCCTCGCCGCCGAATCCGAGTGAGCCTTTCACGAGTCCGTCGACGAACCACTTGAACCCGACGGGCACTTCCCTGAGCGTGCGGCCGAGTCGGGCGGTCACGCGGTCGATCATGCTGCTGCTCACGACCGTTTTTCCGACGGCCGCGGTCGCCGGCCATTCCGGGCGATGCGAGAAGAGGTACGAGATCGCCACTGCCAGGTAGTGATTTGGATTGAGGAGCCCCGCGCTCTTCGCGACGATGCCGTGGCGATCGTGATCGGGGTCGCACGCCCACGCCACGTCGAATCGATCCTTGAGCACGATCAGGCGCTGCATCGCGTAGGGCGAAGAACAATCCATCCTGATCTTTCCGTCCCAATCCACCGTCATGAAGCGAAAGGTCGCGTCAACGACGTCGCTCACGACCGTCAACGGAATCCTGTAACGGTCGGCAATCATTCCCCAGTACCGAACGCCCGCGCCACCAAGCGGATCGACGCCAAGCGTTAGATGGGCGGCGCGAATGGCGTCGAAGTTGATGACCGCCGCGAGGTCGCCGATGTACGCGTCCATGTAGTCGTGGCGGTGCGTCGTCGCCGCGTGCTTCGCCTTCCTGAATGAAATCTGGCGCACGTCCTTGAGACCGTCGGCCAGAAATGCATTCGCTTTGTCCTGTATCCAGCCGGTGATCGACGAGTCGGCGGGGCCACCGTTGGGCGGATCGTACTTGAATCCGCCGTCCTCGGGCGGGTTGTGAGACGGGGTGACGACGATGCCGTCGGCGAGGCCCGTGGTTCTGCCCCGGTTGTAGGCGAGGATCGCGTGCGAGACGACGGGCGTTGGCGTAAAACCCTCACGATCGTCGATCATCACTTCGACGTCGTTGGCGGCGAGTACTTCGAGCGCGGAGGCGAAGGCGGATTCCGAGAGGGCGTGTGTGTCTATGCCCAAGAACAGCGGACCGTCGATGCCGTTCTGCTGGCGGTAAAGGCAGATCGCCTGGGTGATGGCGAGGATGTGCTCCTCGTTGAACGAGCTCTCCATGGACGTGCCGCGGTGGCCCGAAGTTCCGAACGCAACCCGTTGCCCGGCGACCGCGGAATCGGGCTCGAGGGCGTAGTACGCCGTCATGAGTCGCGGAATGTTGGCGAGTATCGATTCGGGGGCGGGCTTACCGGCCAACGGGCTGAGGCTCAATCTCGTTCCTGACAGGAAGGGGTCGCTACCTATAGTTAGCGCACTGCCGTGTACGGGTCTACTGTTTGCGTGCGTTGTTACCATGAAATTTCGCGTCCCTTTCCGCGAGCCCGTCAACGGCATGACCCACTTCGTGGGGGCCGCGCTGTCCATCGTCGGGCTGGTGGTCCTCCTCGTGATTGCGGTCCAGAACGGAAGTGCTCGGCAGATCGTCGCGTTCTCCATCTTTGGCGCGAGCCTCGTGTCGATGTACTGCGCCAGCGCGTTCTATCATTCGCTCAAGGTCTCTCCGCGAGCCGTCGCGCACTTCCGGCGCATCGATCACATGATGATCTACATCCTGATCGCCGGAACATACACACCGGTGTGCCTCGTGATGCTGCGCGGGCGGCTCGGTTTGTGGCTTCTCGTTGCGGTCTGGTCTCTCGCGGCCATGGGAGTGTTTCAGACCGTTGTCTGGATGCATGCTCCGCGGTGGCTGGCGACGGCGTTGTACATCGGCATGGGATGGATCGCGGTGTTCCTCGTGCGACCCCTGCTCGCGGCCGCGCCGCCCGGGTTCCTGCTCTGGCTGCTCGCGGGCGGAATCATCTACACTCTGGGCGCAGTTCTATACGCAACCAAGTGGCCCCGAGCGACCTCGGGCGTCACACCGCGGCTCTTCGGGTCCCACGAGATCTGGCATTTGTGCGTTATGGGTGGGAGTTTTGCTCACTACTGGGCGATGCTGGCGTACGTAGCGAAGGCCGCGTAGCGCGAAGTCTTTCTAACCCCTGGAACAGGACCACGGAAATGTCTCCTCGCAATCTCCTCGCAATTGCCCTCTTCCCTTTCGCTATCGCCTGCGGAAAATCCAATTCGTCGAAAACGGATACCGCGGCAGTCGTCACCAACGTCGGCCGCCCGCGAGGCGACGGCGGCTCAGCCACCAATCCAATGACATTCAATCTCACATCGTCCGCATTCGCGGCGAACGCCTCGATGCCGATCAAGTACACGTGCGAAGGCACCAACATTTCGCCCCCGCTCGCTTGGGCGGGCGCTCCGGCGGCCGCGAAGAGCTTCGCGATCATCGTCGAAGATCCGGACGCGCCCGATCCGGCCAAGCCGACGCACGTCGTCACGCACTGGGTCGCCTACAACATTCCGGTGACTACGACCAGTCTGGCCGAGACCGCGTCGAAGAAGAGCATGCCCGCGGGAAGCGCGCAGGGGAAGAATGACGGCAACAAGCTGGGCTACATGGGGCCGTGCCCGCCGATCGGACGCCATCGCTACTTCTTCAAGTTGTTCGCGCTCGACACGGTGCTCACGGGATTGAACAGTCCAACGAAGGCGGACCTGGAGAAGGCGATTCAAGGTCACGTCGTCGGCAACGCCGAGCTGATCGGGACTTACCAGAAGGCGAAGAAGTAGCCGCAGCCAGTTTGCTCTTTACTTTCCGCGCGCGCATGCCTAAGCTTGGCATTGTGAGCAACTTCTCCTTTAGCACGACCTACTATTTCGGCTTCTTCGGCAACAACCGATGGGGGCCCCGGTCGCGCGTGCAGTAGAGTAGACGCAGCTTACAAAGACTCCGGGCCTCCGCCAATCGCGGGGGCCTTCGCTTTTCAGAAGCCCCGGCGCCGAGCGGCAGTCCACTTCGTTGACTTCCATCGGGACAAGTTCATGCTGAAATCGCCAGTGACACACAAGAACGGTACGGAACCGCACGCGGCCGGTGAGCGCAACGCGCGAAGTCTCACCATGCGCGTCGCATTTCAGGGCGATCGGGGTGCCTACGCCGAGAATGCGATCGCGCAGATATGGCATCATCCCGTGGAAGCGGTACCGGTTCCGACGTTCGCCGGCGCGGTGCGCGCCGTTCAAGAAGGCGACGCCGACGCGTGCGTGATTCCCGTCGAGAATTCATCGATCGGAAAAGTTGAGGCGGGGTGGCACGCCCTCGCCGCGCATCCCGATTTGCGAACCATCGGCGAGACGCTCGTTGCCGTGCGTCATTGCCTGCTCGCTCCCGTGGGCGCGACGCTCAATGGATTGCGCAGTGCATCAAGTCATCCCGTTGCTCTCGCGCAGTGCAGTCGCTTTTTCGATTCGCACCCGTGGATCAAGCCAGGCAAGTCGTTCGACACAGGCGGGGCCGCGCGCGAGGTCGCGGAGTCGGGAGATCTTTCGCGCGCGGCGATCGCCAGCCGCGCGGCGGCCCAGCGTTACGGGCTGTGCGTCCTGGAGGAAGGGATTCAGGATCAGCGCGACAACCATACGCGCTTCGTCGCGGTTGTGTCGCCGCGATCTGGTTTGTGGCGACGCACTCATGCGATTCGCGGCGCAACGTCGGTAGAAGAAGATGATCCACAGCAGATCGCAGACGCGACCCGCGAGTTGCTTGGACAGATCGTGGAGCGGAACTCACTCGAGATCGATGAGATCGTCAGCGTGTTCTTTACCGTGACGCAGGACCTGCGATCGGCGTTCCCGGCGCTGGCGGCGCGCAAGATGGGTTGGGTCAACGTGCCGCTTCTTTGCGCGAGCGAGATTCCTGTCGAGGGATCCATGGAGCGATGCCTGAGGGCGCTCGTCCAGGTCGAGCTCCGCGCTCCTCGGCCGCTCGAGACGCACGTCTACCTGCGAAAGGCGGTCGCGTTGCGGCCGGATGTCGCGGCTAGAAAGTGAAGGCGATTTGCCGTAGAGCTGTCAACGTAAGAATCGCGCAGGGCGGCATTGGGATTGCTCTGTATGAGGGGCGGACATGCGTTTCGAAAAGGCACATGCCCACACGGGATTTGAGTCACCAGCCCGTGATTTTCCTTCCGGTTCGGCGGGGAGGCTCAGGCGATACTGGCGGCGCCAGCAAGCGCGACGCGAGGATCGAGATGTCGCAGATACGATCGACTCCGGCCGCAAAGCCGTCCAAGACAAAGCCGTCTCCGATTCCCGAGGAAACAGCGCGATTGTTTCAGGTCGCGCTCCACGACGTCGTCAAAAGCAGCGCCTTGTCGATGGCGGAGCTGCGCGACTGCGTCAAAGCCTGCGTCTCCACCCTGAGAGATACGGAGGTCGGCCCGGCGCAAATGATTATCAGCATGAAGGCCTGCGCCAAGGAAGGCACCCGACGCTACCCGCAGGTCCTCAACGAGCACGAGTTGTCCAACGCCGATTTCCTGATGGATCAGATCATCAAATGGGCGATCGTCGAATACTATAAGAATGACGTATAGCAACAACGACGTATAGCAACGACGCCTCTCTTTTCAAGCCGCCGCAGATGGCACGAACCGAGGAAGGAACGCCCAGCCCCTTGCCCGAAGAGCTCGATCGCGCTCTTCGGGGAGCCACCGACCGGACCCTCGTCGCACTCACCGCGCTCCGCAAAGCGGTACGCCAGCACGTTCGAGACGAGCGGGAGCGCGGCACCTCGCTTCCAGAGATCGAAGTCGAGCTGCGCGCGATAATCGCACGTGTGCTCAAGGACGCGGTTGGGCGCGACAGCATTGATGGTGAGCGCGAGACGCTAGCCAACCAGATGATGAAGTGGAGCGCTGGGTTTTACCAGCAACACGACTAGCGTCCAATCGGGCGGGGCGAGAATACCGACGCAATGAAAAACGGGGACATCAGTTCGATGCCCCCGTTTCCTTTGCGGTTGATTCAGGAGATCACCCGCCGTGCTCACTGTGATCGTCAACACCCGACTCGTCGTTGTCCTCGAAAGCACGGAACGAACGGCGGATGTTGTCCTCGATCTGCTGCAGCGCGGCACTCCCCGCGGTCGCAGTGGTTGGATCGATCGCCGCATTCGCGCTGTTCAGGAACCATTTCCTGACGTCGAGACCGACCGTCGCGTTCATCGTGCTCGCGTCGATCACGAGCGGAGGATTGAATTCCATCTCCAGGCCCGCACGCACGGACGACGTGAAGACGAATGGCACTGTCTTGTACGTTCCTTCCACGCGAACGCTCTTTCCAACCAGGTTCGGGTTGGCGGCGTTGAACGCCGTGGCGTTGTCGCGGGCCGGCTCGAGCTTGGCCTCGAGCTTGGTGTAGCTTCCCGGAGCGAGGGGAACATTGATCACCGAGTGCGCCGCGTCGTCCAGCGGAATGTTGACGAGCAGAGGGTCGCGCGAGATGTCCTCGCAGTGTTGCCCGACGTTCGCGTGGTCGTCGCCGGCCGCCTCGATCTCCGCAACGCAGTTCGTCTGATCATCCTGATTGAGCTCGATCTTCCCGACTACGATCTCCACCTTTGTCAAAACCAGGTCGCCGGCAGCACCGACCGTGAGATCGGGCGAGATGCGAATGGCGGCGGCTGCAGCGGCGGCAACTTTGGTCGTGAACGACAGCCGGACGGGTTGTCTATTGCCGCCCGTAACATCGCTTGAGCAGGCCGCGAGAGTGGAAAGAGCAACAACCCCCGCCAGCCTTAAATTGTGTAGGTAACGCGCGTCCATTTTTTCCTCCTGATCGTTTAACCGCTGACGAAGATCAGCGGCGGCAGCTAAGCACACCGTCTACACAGCAAGGACACGGCTAAACGGAGCAAAGGTACGGTGAATGCGGTGGGCGGCTCCTTTCACCGGGTGGAGGGTTGATCCTGCGTCGACAACGCGCGACGCGACGCTCAGTAGTTTGCTGGCGTAAAACTCTCTCGGAGCGCGACTTCGGTGGCACCGCGACAATGGCTGCGCCACTACAGGGGTTCTCGCCGTCGCAGAACGTGACGATTATCGTCAACCAGCTGGCGGGCCCCCCGACTAGCTGGACGGCAACGGCCACGCACTCGCAAACGGCCAAGATTTGCGACAGCAATATCACGGCGGATGGGTTGATCACCT
>JADGQU010000403.1 GCA_017881545.1 Gemmatimonadaceae bacterium | reverse complement strand
TATTCCCGCGAGCGCGCGGACATCGAAACGAACGTGAAACTGGGTACCACGGCGAAGTACCTCAAGGGCTGGGACTTTATCCAATCGGCCTATGATGAGGTGGAGATCATCCTCCACGAAGCATTTCACGTGCACCAGGGCCGCCTTGCGCCGGGCAAGGCGGCCAACGAGGCGGCCGTTGCCCACTATCCCGTCATGGACGCCAGCAACAATGCACTGGTCGCGCTCGAGACGCGCATACTGCGTGATGCGGTCCTGGCGAAGGACGCGGCCCAACGGCGGGCGCGCATCGAACAATACCTGGCCGTGCGCACGCTGCGGCGTGCCGCTCTCGATACGGCGTCGGTGTCATACGAGAACCTGAACGAGTTCACGGAAGGCACGGCGAAGTACGTCCAGTTGCGGTTCGAAGAGTTGGGCGAGCGGGTGACACCGGTTCCCGAGATGTACCTCCGCCCGGGCTTTACCGGCTATCGCGGCGGCGTGCTGGCACGCCGATTGGAAAACGAGATGAACGATATGGTGAAGGTCGCATCGTTCAGCGATGATCGCTTCGGCAACAAGTTCGGCGGAGGTCCGCTGCGTTGGCGCCTGTACAGTTCCGGCGCTGCGCAAGCGCTGCTGCTCGACGAGGTCGCGCCCGATTGGAAGCAGCGGATCTTCGCTCCAGGCGTGTATCTCACCGATTTGTTAGCCGCGGCGATTCCGCTCTCAACCGACCAACGCGCCCGGCTTGTGGCTCAGTCGAAAGCCGAATACGGATACGACAGCATCTTCGTAAACCGCCAAGCCCTCGAAGCGGAGGGGCGGCGTCTCATCCAGCAGCGAGTCGACAAAATCGTCAACACGTCGCAGACCCTCGTCACCATCAGCTATGGCGGAGCCGGCGACATACGGGGAATGGGATACACGCCGTTCGGCGTGACGGCTGTCAACGATCACACGGCGATTTACGATCTCGTACCTATTACCGTGGGGTTTCCGAAACCCGTAGTACTCCGCATGAAATCCGTCATCCCGCTGCTCATCGATCGAGAAGCCAAGACGGTGACGTTTGCGGTCGCCAGCGCGCCGGCGCTGTTCGAGGGGAAGGGAGCGTCGGGAGTGGACATCCCTGAGCTGAGCCTGAGCGGCTCGCCCGGCACCAAGATCTCCGTCGTGGGCAACAAAGTGCGGATCGATCTTTTCTAGCAAGAGTTCTCGTATGAAAACAAACGCCAAACCAGAGGCGCTCGTGCCATTTCGTGCGCGTATACGCCCGCTTGCGCTCTGTGCCCTGCTGCTCCCCGCCGCGGCGGTGGCGCAGACGGCCGCCGCCGTTCAGCGCGCCGTCCGCACCATCACCCCAGCCGACGTCGTCCACCGCATCGGCGTCATCGCCGACGACTCCATGCTCGGCCGCGCGACGCCGAGCCCCCAGCTCGAGCAGGTGGCCCGCTACATCGCCGGGGAGTTCAAGCGCTTCGGCCTGAAGCCCCTGGGCGACAGCGGCACTTTCATCCAGCACTATCCGGTTGCCCGCCAGCAGATCGACTTGACGAAGAGCGTCATGACCATCGCCACTGGCGCGTCAGCCACGACGTTCAGAATCGGGACGGACGTCAGCCTCATGAACGGGCGGCTCCCGCCCACCGACCCGACCGGGCACGTCGTGCTCCTGCTAGGCGTGCGCGATACCCTCAATCCCCTGGCGGGAGCCGACGTGAAGGGTGCGTGGGTCGCACTGGTCCTCACCGCGTTCGAGCAGGGCGTCTTGGTGGATAGACGGCCGATCAACGCCGCACTCCAGGCTGGCGCGGTTGGGGTGCTGCTGATCACCAATCGCCCCGACGCGCAGTGGCAAACCCGGCTCGGGCGTCTCCACGGGGAGGCCCAGTACCTGGGCGGCATGCCGGTCAGTCTAACCGATGAGGGTCCATGGCTCGAGATTCGCGATGCGACGGCCGCGTCGGTGCTGGGCATCGACCCCGCCGCCCTGCGTGCGGACCAGACACCCAGCGTGCGCCGGCTCGATGCGGTGACGATCACCGCCCACCTCGAGCCCGTCGCGCTGGCCCCGCTCCGGGCGCCCAACGTCATCGGCATGCTCGAGGGTAGCGACCCCACGCTCAAGAGCGAGTACGTGTTGCTCACCGGGCACATGGACCACCTCGGCACGCCGGGCTCGGGCCAGGGTTGCGTGGCCAAGGGCGCGGACTCGATCTGCAACGGCGCCGACGACGACGCCTCGGGCTCGATCGGCGTGGTGGAGCTGGCGCAGGCGTTCACCCAGCTCACGCCCAGGCCCAAGCGCTCGCTCGTGTTCATGACCGTGAGCGGCGAGGAGCGCGGCCTCTGGGGCAGCACCTACTACGTGGAGCATCCGGCGGTACCGCTCGCGCAGACGGTGGCGGACTTGAACACCGACATGATCGGGCGGAACTGGGCGGATTCGATCGTCGTGATCGGCAAGGAGCACTCGGATCTCGGGGCCACGCTCAATCGCGTGAGCGCCGAGCACTCCGAGCTCCACATGAAGCCCACCGACGACATCTGGCCGGAGGAGAACTTCTTCGCCCGCTCCGACCAGATCACCTTCGCCAGGAAGGGCATCCCGATCCTCTTCTTCACCAACGGCGTCCACCCGGACTATCACCAGGTGAGCGACGAGGTCTCCAAGATCGACGGCGAGAAGGAATCGCGGATCATCAAGCTCGACTTCTACATGACGCTCGCCGTGGCCAACGCGGCGGCGAGGCCGAAGTGGAATCCGGCGAGTTACGAGAAGATCGTACCGAAGAAGTAGGCGTCAAGCACGATCGTGCCATGCCGCTCGATCAGGAGGCTATGAACCGGAATGTGCCGGGTACGGATCGAATCCATCGCGTCAGCGAGCACATTGGAATCGATGCCTTGCGCTTCCGGTGTCGAAGTTGGCC
>JADGQU010000402.1 GCA_017881545.1 Gemmatimonadaceae bacterium | reverse complement strand
AATAACTCCGCGCGCCGTGCGACCACGAGACATTCCTGACGCATCTCGATTGGCGCATATTTTCGCATGGCAAGCTCCGATGCGATAACCCCTTCTTCACTCGCGCCCGCCGCTCCGCGCGGCCACCGCGCCGCGGTCATCGCCAGCTTCCTCGGCTGGACGCTCGACGCATTCGATTTCTTCCTCGTCGTGTTCGCGCTCACGGCGATCGCGAAGGAGTTCCACAAAACCGACGCGGAGCTGGCGCTCACCATCACGGTGACGCTCGCGTTCCGCCCGGTGGGCGCCTTCATATTCGGCTTGATGGCCGATCGTTATGGCCGGAAGCTGCCGCTGATGATCGACCTCGTGTTCTTCTCGATCGTCGAGGTGGCGACGGGGTTCGCGCCCAACTATGTCACGTTCTTCATTCTGCGCGCGCTGTTCGGAATCGGCATGGGTGGGGAGTGGGGCGTCGGCGCATCGCTCGCCATGGAGAAGGCGCCAAAGGCGCGGCGCGGCGTTCTCTCCGGACTCCTCCAGGAAGGGTACGCGACTGGATATCTACTCGCCGCCGTCTGCTACTTCTTCGTATTCCCGCGCTGGGGGTGGCGGCCGATGTTTTTCATTGGAGGGCTGCCCGCGCTCCTCGCCGTGTTCGTCCGGTTTCGCGTCGAAGAGTCCGAAGTCTGGCAGCGCACCAGGCACAAGGATTGGAGCAGCCTCGGCCGCGGCATCGCTTCGCACTGGAAGCTCTTCCTCTATCTGACGCTGCTGATGGCCGGCATGAACTTCGTCTCGCACGGAACGCAGGACATGTATCCGACTTTTCTCCAGCGCGACTGGGGATTCTCGCCCCAGAAGCGGGCCGCGCTCACCGCATTCTCGATGATCGGCGCGATCATCGGTGGAGTCACGTTCGGCTATCTCTCCGATAGAATTGGGCGCCGGCGCTCGATCGTGCTCGCGCTCTTGCTCGCGATCCTGATGATTCCGATCTGGGCGTTCTCACAATCGCTCGCAGGCCTCGTGATCGGCGCGTTCGCGATGCAGTTCATGGTTCAGGGCGCCTGGGGAGTCATCCCGGCGCACATCACCGAGCTGTCGCCGGATTCGGTGCGCGGCTTCCTGCCGGGCTTTGCCTACCAGTGCGGCGTGCTCATCGCGAGCTCTGTCGCGTATCTGGAGGCGATTTTCGCTGCCCGCACGAGCTACGCACAATCGATGGCCATCGTGGCCGTGACGGTCTTCTCGGCCGCCGCCATCATTGCGTGGGCGGGGCGAGAAAGGCACGCCGTCGAGTTCGGCTGACGCAGACTCAGGTTGATTCGATCTCTTTCGCTTTTGCGACGAGTCCATCGAGCAACGCTCGCACGTGTTCGGCCCCCGTGCGCGGATTCATCATCGTTACTCTGAGCACCGGCCGGCCGTTGAGAACCGTCGCCGTGATCCAGCCCGTCCCTTCCCTGTTGTAGCGCGGTCGAAGCTCGCGATTGAGCGTGTCGACACGCTCCGCGTCGGCAGCTGACACAGCCTTTCCGCCTCGCTTACTATTGCCTTCGCCGAGATAGCGGAAGCACAGAATGTTCGACTCGGGCTCGTGAAGATTCTCGAAATCGTCGCGCCCTTCGATCGCATCATACAGGAGCCGCGCGGTGTTGCAGAGATGGTCGTACATCCGCCCCAGCCCGTCGGATCCGAAGCGCTGCATCACGAACCACAGCTTGAGCACGTCCGCGCGGCGGGAGCACTGAAAACTCCGAATTCCCTGATCGATGATGCGCGTCGACTTTCCGGCGTGGAAGAGATACGGTGCCTGCTGCGCGAACGCGCGCTCCAGATCACCTTCGTCGCGTGTCAGCACCATGCCCGCCGCGAGCGGCAGGAGCATCATCTTGTGCGGATCCCACGCCAGCGAGCGCGAGTGACGCAGCCCATTGAGCGCGCGGGGCGGGCGGGAAGAAAGCAGGGCGCTGGTACCGTGCGCCCCATCCACGTGTAGCCAGAGTCCGCGCTCCTCGCACAACGCACCGACGGCTTCGAGATCGTCGAACGACCCCGTCGCAGTGGTGCCCGCCGTGGCGACGACCGCCATCACCCGCTTGCCCTCTTCCCGCAAGCGGTCGAGAGTGGCGACCAGTAGATCGACGTCGATCCGGAATTCTCTCGAAGGTATAGGAATTCCGCGACGCCGCCCCATCCCGAGCTGTCCGATCGCGCGCGTCACGGCGTAGTGTGCGTGCTCTCCATACACGACAACCGGAGGATCGGCACCGATGCCTTCATCCGACGCGTTCGGGACCGCCGCGTTTCTCGCCGCAAGCATCGCCGTGAAATTCGCTTCGGTACCTCCGGAGGTGAGAGTGCCGCCCGCTCCCGCGCCGTAACCCGCGAGCTTTGCCAGCCAGCTGACGATCCGATGCTCGATCATCGTCGCCGTCGGAGACATCTCCCACACCGCCAGCGACTGGTTCAGGGCGCCAATCACGCTCTCCATCCAGACGCCGACCGGAAGCGGCGCCGACGTCTGATGACCCATGTACATCGGGTGGTAGTACTTGTTGGCGTCGGCCAGCACTTCGCGCTCGAGCCGGGAAATGATCTCCGCAACCGGGCGCCCTTCGCGCGGAAAGTCTTCGCTGAACCGTTGCGCCAGCTCCTCAGCCGTTCGAGGGGTCGAGACCTGACCCTTGCCGCTGCGGGTCGATTCGAAGTAGCGCGCCGTCACCGCCGCAAATTGTTCTCCGACTTCGAGCGAGGTGTCTGCCTCGAGCTCGGCGAGAATGTCATCGATCATGCCCGCAAATCTACCGCGCCTATCCGTCCAACAGTCCGTTCTGCCGGACGAAATCCGCCAGCTCGCCCCGCGATCCGACGTTCAGCTTGAGGAAAATATTCGAGAGGTGGGTGCTGACAGTGCGCGCCGAGATCTCAAGCACG
>JADGQU010000401.1 GCA_017881545.1 Gemmatimonadaceae bacterium | reverse complement strand
GTGGAGCTGCTCCATCACCAACACACCATTGAGCGGACGTAGCAGCACGAGATGCTGCTGACCGCGCGCCGCGTACTGGCCGAGCGCGGCGCGACCGGTTTCCTTGAGCGCCGCTGCGAGGAGCCGGTAGGCGCGATCGCCTCCCTTGTCGGGGCCCAGGTAATAAACTTTCTCCATGTACTCGCGATCGACGGTCGCGAGCGGGACGAATTCCAGGACGTCGATAGTGCTCGTCGCCTTTTCTTCCAGCGCCTTGAGCTCCTCGGTGGTGAGGACCACGTACTGATCCTTGGCGTACTCGTACCCCTTCACGGTGTCGTCGCGCGTCACGACCTCGTTGTTGTCCTTGGGGCAGATGTACTGCTGCTTGAGGCGCGTGCCGCATTTCTTGTGCAGCATGTTGAACGACACGCTCGCCTTTGATTCCGAGGCCGAGTAGATGCTGACGGGGACCGAGACAAGGCCGAATGAGATCGTGGCGGTGCCAATTGATCGGGCAGGCATTGGTTGGGAAGAAAGGGTGGCTGTTTGGGCGCCAGCCGGGGAGTGCCGGCTGTCACAATGATTTCTTGCGTCGACAACTTTCTCTACCGTATGCTTATGCGTGTCAGCGAAGGACGCAAGCCCTAACTCAGCGCCCGCCGCTACGGGCGACAGCCTCAGTAGCTATCGCGCCAAGCGGTCGCCCGACCGGACCCCGGAGCCGTTCGGGCCTGTCTCGCCCGTTCCCGGGAACCTCTTCGTCGTCCACAAGCACGCCGCGCGGAATCTCCACTTCGATCTGAGGCTGGAGATGGACGGCGTTCTCCGGTCGTGGGCGGTGCCTAAGGGCCCGTCGTACGACCAGGCCGAGAAGCGTCTCGCTGTCAAAGTCGAGGACCATCCGCTCGAGTACGGAGATTTCGAGGGCGTGATTCCGGCCGGGAACTACGGCGCGGGCGGCGTGATAGTGTGGGACCGCGGCGAGTGGGTGCCGCTCGAGCCGTGGCGTGAAGGATTGGAGAAGGGGAAACTCCTGTTCGAGCTCAAGGGCTACAAGCTCCACGGAAAGTGGACGCTGGTGAAGATCAAGAAATCCGAAAAGGATTGGCTGTTGATCAAAGAGCGCGACGCGTGGATGACGCCGCCGGGCGAGCCAGACGCTTTTCCCGAGGAGTCGGTGCTCTCGGGCCTCACCGTCGAGGAGATAAAAGTGGGCGAGACTCCGGGCGCGGAGATTCGGAAAGCGCTCGAAGCGGAAGAGAAGGTCGTGCGCGGCCACGTCGATGCGAATTCGGTGGACGCGATGCATTGCGAGACCGCGGACGCCGCTTTCACTCGCGACGATTGGATCTTCGAGCTCAAGCTTGATGGGTATCGGTTGATCGCGAGCAAGTCGCACGGCGAGGCGCTGCTTCTCACGCGAAATGGGAACGACTATACGAGTGTGTTTCCCGAGATCGCGCGCGCGGTTAAGGCACTGCCGTTCGACGAATGCATCATCGACGGCGAAGTGGTGTGTCTCGATGCGAAAGGGATTCCGAGCTTCTCGCGGTTGCAGCAGCGCGGACGACTCTCGTCCGAGCTGGAAATTCGGCGGGCGGCAGTGGAGCTGCCGGCGACGTTCTTTGCATTCGATCTTCTGGCGTTCGAGGATTTCGATCTGCGCCAGCTGCCGCTCGTGCGGCGGAAGGAGTTTTTGGCCGATGTGGTGCCCAGGCTCGGGCCGCTCCGGTATCTGGATCACATTGAGAGAGAGGGTGAGGCGTTCCTCGAGCAGGTGACAGCGATGGGCCTCGAGGGAATTGTCGCCAAGAAATCAACGTCGCGGTACAGCGGCAAGCGATCGGGCGATTGGCTCAAGATCAAAGCGGAGAGGACCGGCGACTTTGTCATCGTCGGATTCACGAAGCCAAAGGGAAGCCGCTCGCACCTCGGCGCCCTTCAGCTCGCGGATTTGGTGAATGGAACGTTGGTCTACGCGGGGCGCGTCGGGAGCGGATTCAACGAAGGCCTGCTGAAAGAGCTGCACGGATTGCTCGATCCGATCGTTCGGAATGATCCGCTGTGCGCGGGGCCCGTGTACGCGCCGGGGGGCGAGCCGCTCAAGAGCGAGCAGATTCCAGAGACGAGCACGACAACGTGGGTGGATGCGGTGCACGTGGTCGAGGTGAAGTACCGCGAGTTCACGCCCGACGGCCTGCTTCGCCACGCGACGTTTGTTCGTCTGAGGGCCGACAAGCGTCCACACGAGTGCGAGCGGCAGGGATGGGGAGCACCAGTTGAGAGCCTGGCATCGGAGAACAGCGCTCCGCCACCGCCTTCGGCTTGGGGACCGGTGCAGAAGACCATCGCGTTCTCGAATCTGAACAAGATCTACTGGCCCGCGGAGAAATACACGAAGGGCGATCTCGTCGAGTACTACCGCGCGGTGTCGAAGTGGCTCCTGCCATACCTCACGAATCGTCCGGTGGTGCTGACGCGTTTCCCCGATGGAATCGATGGGAAGTCGTTCTACCAGAAGGACGCACCGGTGTTCGCGCCGGAGTGGATGCGCACCGTTCCGATCTGGAGCGAAGAGACGCAGCGCGAGATTCGCTACTTCGTGTGCGATGATGAGGAATCGATACTCTATCTCGCCAACATGGGATCGATTCCGCTGCACATCTGGGCAAGCAGAGTGGGATCGCTGGAGCAGCCCGACTGGTGCGTGATCGATCTCGATCCGAAGGAGGCGCCATTCTCCGACGTGATCAGAACCGCTCAGGTGCTGCACAAGGTGTGCGAATCAGCGGACCTCCCTCACTACGTGAAGACAACGGGAAAGACAGGCCTGCACATCATGCTGCCGCTGGGCCGGCAGTGCACTTACGAGCAGTCGCGAATGCTGGGTGAGCTGCTCGCGCGATGCGTCCTTCGCGAGCTGAACGAGATCGCGACGA
>JADGQU010000012.1 GCA_017881545.1 Gemmatimonadaceae bacterium | reverse complement strand
GGCGCCGTGCCAGCGATTGCAATAGTCGATTACCCGCTGTCGCGGAGTTCCAACTTTGACGCCCTCGAGATCGCACCAGACGGTCACTCCCCACGGGGCGCCGAGCTTTGCTGCTTCCGCCGCGGCTACATCGCCATTGGTTTTCCCTTTGGCGGGACCTGGTATCCACGACGACTCCGACTCCACGTACTGCACGAGCATGAGGCCCAGGCCCGAATCAAGAATCGTTTTGGCCTCGGCAGGATTCAATGCTGTTGCGTGCGGCTTGTCTCTGCGGACGTACCGCACGCAGAAGCGAAAGCCGTGCGTGCGGAGAGCAACCGCGGTCCTCGGAGTTATGCGCTCCGTCGTATCGAGGCCGCGAACGCCGTCCGGGGCGGTGAATATGTGTCCGGGTAGAATCATCATCGACCTGAAGTTATCATCGACCGCAATGACCAACGCAGAGAGCGCCCAATACTTCGTCGGAGCAAAACGCATGACCTCCAGATGCAGCTACGCCCGCGGTGCCGCGATCAGTGTTCTGGTGGCGCTCAGCGCTGCCCCCGCGCGAGCCCAAGGCTACCCATTCAGCCAGAGGGGTAGCGTGACGCAGATGGTCGCGTTTACAAAGATCTCCGTAGCGTACGGACGACCCGTCGCGCGCGGACGCGCGTTGTTCGGCGCTCTCGTCCCGTGGGACAGTGTCTGGCATCCGGGCGCGGACTCTGCGACGCGCATCACTTTCAGCCGGGACGTTCTGATCGAAGGAAAGCCACTGCACGCGGGCGAGTATTCGCTGTGGCTCATCCCGCGCGAGACCGGTCCGTGGATCGTCATTTTCAGCCGAGCGGCGCACGTGTTTCACAAACCATATCCGGGCGCCCGATTCGATGTGCTTCGCGTGGAAGTCACCCCTGAGCAGGTCTCGCAAATCGAATCGTTCGCGATCTATTTCCCGATGGTGCTTCGTGACGAAGCCGTGTTACGTCTCCACTGGGGCACCACGGCCATTCCGTTGCGTATCAAGGCGCCGTTCAAGCCGAACTAGGCGCTGAGTCAGTTACGGCGCCGTCAGTGTGAACACGACGGGCATGCTGTAGACGCCTGGCGCATTGGCCGCATTGGTGAAGCCTGCGGGGTAAGTCGTCTTGAAAAAGACAGCCGCTGCGGTTCCGCTCGTCGAAGCTGCGCCGCTGGTGAATACAGCGTCAACCGCAGTGATCGCGGTGTAGGCGCCGGCTACGGCGTTGGCCCACGTCAGATGACCGATAGGCTTTACGCCGCCGCTCGTTCCAACGTACGTCCAATTGGCAGCATTCCCGGACTTGATGTTCATCGTCCAGCTGCGGTTCGCTTTGATGGTGAACGTCGGTCCTGCATCGGCGACAAGAGCGCCAATGTCAACCTGGTCAGCGGTCGGGGGTGTCAACGTCATCGTGCTCGCGCTCATGTCGAGCTTGACGAGCGCGCCGATGGTCACGGAAGTCCCAAGGGTGGTGTTGCAAGTGCCAGTGTTGCCGCTGCACTGTGCGTTGGCCTGACCTACGCCAATCAGGCTTACGAACAATATTGCTGCAATGCCGTGGGTCAACCGCATCTCAGGGCTCCGATAGAGAAGAGTCGATCGCTCCCAGAAACGTCGTTTTGCTGGGAACTCAACTCTTTTAGTTGGTTCTTTTTCGCGATCTTCTGCTCGTATATAGACGATTGGCGAGGTCCCACGTTTCACTGGGAGTGAAACGATTCATGCCTATTTGAGAGAACGGCACGTCGGAGGAGCAGTCACGGGCCTAAGAAGCTAACCCGTTGGGCCATCACATCTTAGGCTGGCCCTAGAACATCTGGAAGGCGTGATAGGAATTCGGCATGACCGAACTGTGTCACCCACGTGCCCCGATCAGCTTGACGCGAATCGGCTGAGAACAGCGATGAGTTTGCCGGACTATCCCGTCAGGATACCCACCACAATTGAAAGTCCATTTCGCTGACAGTGGCGCCCCCTATGCTGTAGTAGACTGAAGGGCTCGTCACTCCAAGGCATTTCGGCCACGTCCGTGGACCGTAGGCCAGCCCCCCAACTCTGATCCTCAAAGCATGACAACTGCCGTCGCATTGCCACGGATCATTCAGGGTGGGATGGGCGTGGCCGTATCGAATTGGAAGCTCGCCCGCGCCGTTTCACTCGCGGGCCAGCTCGGCGTCATCTCCGGAACTGTTCTCGACACAGTCCTCGTGCGCCGGCTTCAGGATGGGGACAGCAGCGGCGACACGCGGCGGGCCATGGAGTCTTTCCCCGTCGCCGGCGTCGCTGACGCGGTCCTGAAACGCTATTTCCTGCCGGGCGGACGCCGGCCGGACCAGCCCTACAAGCTGATCCCGATGTACAAGCAACGGGTGAGTGTGGAACGACAGCAGCTCACGATGCTGGCGAACTTCGTTGAGGTCTATCTCGCCAAGGAAGGTCACCACGGGCCGGTGGGGATCAACCTGCTCACCAAGGTGCAGCTGCCCAACCTGGCTTCCCTTTACGGCGCGATGCTGGCGGGAGTGGACTACGTCCTCATGGGAGCGGGCATCCCGCGCGAGATTCCGGGTGTCCTCGATGCGTTTGCAGAGCATCGCGCCGCCACGATTCGCTTCGACGTCGACGGTCTCGCGGCGGGGGAATCCGAGGCGCTCTCTTTTGACCCGGTGGAGCACGGCGTGACGGATGGCACGCCGCTCACTCGCCCACGCTTCATCCCGATCATTTCGGCAAGCTCGCTGGCGACGACGCTCGCGCGCAAATCGAACGGCCGAGTCGACGGATTCATAGTCGAAGGCCCCACGGCTGGCGGCCACAACGCGCCACCGCGCGGCGAACCTCGGTACAACGAGCGAGGCGAACCGGTGTACGGCGAGCGCGACGAAGTCGATCTGGCCAAATTGCGCGAGCTCGGCCTGCCGTTCTGGATCGCTGGCGGCGCAGGCACCCCCGAGCGGTTACGTGACGCGCTGGAAGCGGGAGCAACCGGCGTTCAGGTCGGGACGCTGTTCGCGTACTGCGACGAATCGGGGTTTACGGGTGAGCTGAAGCATGAAGTGGTAGAGCACGCATTGCGCGGCGACGTGGAGGTCCTGACCGATCCGCGCGCCTCGCCGACCGGATACCCGTTCAAGCTTGTCCAGTGGGCGACGGAGGGAGAGGCTCTCCCACCGCGAGTGCGGAAGTGCGACCTTGGCTATTTGCGCGCGGCCTTTAAGCGCCCGGACGGACGCATAGACTACCGGTGCCCGGCCGAGCCAGTGGAAGACTACGTGCGAAAAGGCGGAGCGGTGGAAGACACCGAGGGCCGTCGGTGTTTATGCAACGCGCTCCTCGCGAACGTCGGACTCCCGCAGCTGCGCGACACCGGAGAGACGGAGCAGCCCCTGCTCACGAGCGGCGACGACCTCGTGACGATCTCCACTTTTCTCGATGGACGCACGACCTACACCGCGGCTGACGTGATCAGCTATCTGCTCGGGGAATAGCTGGCCTGGCGGTGCCCGCGCATCATTTGCGTGGGCGCTCGCGACGCAGTGCCTCGTCGTGCAGGACCGCGAGCCCTTGCGCCGGCGTTTCTCTCGCGACGGTTGGAGTAGCGAACCCGGGCCGCTCAACGGGCGGGAATCCGAGAAGCTCCCGTGCTCTGTTTAGCGCGTCGTCGATGTTCCCGAACAGGTTCTCCTCACCGATCTCATCCAGCACCGCCGAACGCCCAATCGCTATGAGCGGCTGCGTGTGCACGTCCGAGAGCAGCACGACTGTTCCCTCTTTTCTCGTCCGATGCACGACGTCCTTCAGTGCGTGCATCGCCGTGGAATCGATGGAGGGTACGTTGCGGAGACGAATGATCAGCACCTTCGGCTTACCGGCGATGTGGCCCAGCGTGTCCTTGAATGTTTCGGCGGCACCAAAGAAGAACGGCCCGTTGATCTCGAAGACCTCCACACCCGCCGGCACAACGCGGCGCATTACCGCATTCGGATCCGTGGCGTATGGGTCGTCGGCGTCTTCCAGCTCGCTGGTGATGGCGCTGACATTCGTCACTTGAGCCATGCGGCGCATGAAGAGGAACGCCGAAGCCACCATTCCCACCTCGATCGCCACTGTCAGATCTACGAGAACGGTCAGCAGGAAAGTTGCGACGAGCACCAGAACATCGCTCTTTGGCGCGGAGAACTCGGAGACGAACGTGTGCCACTCGCTCATATGGTATGCAACCACGACCAGGATCGCGGCGAGCGTTGCCATTGGAATGAGGCCCGCCCAACGTCCGAAGAACAGCGTTATGACAAGCAGCGTTAGCGCGTGGACGATGCCGGCGACAGGCGTGCGTCCCCCATTCTTTACGTTCGTGGCCGTGCGAGCGATGGCGCCCGTCGCCGGAATTCCGCCGAAGAGCGGCGAGACTATGTTTGCGATTCCCTGCGCAACGAGCTCCATGTTCGAACGGTGACGGCCGCCGATCATGCCGTCGGCCACTACCGCGGACAGCAGAGACTCGACGGCAGCGAGCATCGCTATCGTGAACGCCGGTCCCACGAGCGCGGTCGCCTGGGCAAGCGAGACGTGCGGAAGCGCTGGGTGAGGAAACGATGCGCTGATGCTTCCAAAGCGGCTGCCGATCGTCTCGACCGGCCAATGCAATGCCTGCGCAACTACGGTGGACACCACCAAGGCGACAAAGGGTCCCGGAATGCGCCTGCTGAACCGCGGCCAGATCAATATGATCGCCAATGCCAGCACGCTCACGGCCACAGCATACGGATTCACCGAGTGTGCGTTTCCGATCAGCGCCTGCCACTTCGCGAGAAACTCGGCAGGCACGGCGTTCATATGCAAGCCGAAGAAGTCCTTGACTTCACTCGAGAGGATGATGATCGCGATGCCGCTCGTAAATCCAACCACGACGGGGTGCGGCACGAACTTTATCACCGCGCCGAGTCGAACCACCCCGATCAAGACGAGGAAGATCCCCGCCATGAAAGTCGCCACTGCCAGCCCGTCGTAGCCGTAGCGCTGCACGATCCCGTAAACGATCACCACGAATGCGCCGGTCGGCCCGCCGATCTGCACGCGCGAGCCACCAAACGCCGAGATGATGAATCCCGCGAGTACAGCGGTCCATAAGCCGCGCTCCGGCGTGACACCGCTTGCGATCGCAAAAGCGATCGCAAGCGGGAGCGCCACAATCCCAACGATGATCCCGGCCGTCAGATCGGCAGTGAACTCGGGGCGGGTATACGACCTTAGGGTCGTGAATAACTTCGGGACGAGCAGAGAAAGCTCTTTATCTAACGGAGAGTCGAGCCGGTGTACTGCCGCAAGCAATCACGTCCGCGACCGCTTTCAAAGAAGTCTAATTCACACCCGCGCGTCGTGAGCGTCTTTTCCGGGTGCAAAGCTGTTTCGTTTTCGACAACTCTCCCCCCGATCGAAGCACATGGGAATCGACGGCGGTGCCGATCAGCCCACCAAGCGCGTCGAGAAAGGCACGTTCTTCGCTCGAGAGGCGGAGACTCGTGCTGCTCTGCACTGTGAGGATGCCGAGCGGCGTCGGTTGCTGTTGGGAGAAAATGAAGACATACACCCGATCGACTGCTCCCTCCGTGCGGAGAGCATCCAGCGGCGCCGCAGGGTCGGAGAGTTGTATAAGCTCAACGCGAGCATCGGTTGTCGCGACCCGCAAGTCGGACGCTTGGCTTTCGGACCCTCGCGGCGATGGCGCGTTCCCATCGGTCCACGCCGCCCGGGCAATGACAACCCAGGGGTCGGAGGCGAACTGTAGAATGTCGCAATGCTCGACGTTGAGGCTGCGGGCAACCAGCGCGGCGACCGCCGCCAGCTTCGGATCAACGCCGCCGGCGATTGCAGTCTTCAACAACTCGCCAGCCCTTCGGCGCGCCTCCAGCCGCCGTTCATCCCGTTCGATTTCGCGGTCACTGAAACGCTTGAGCCTGCGCGCGCCGGGCAGCGGAGCGCCAGGCGGCTCAGTCGGCGGGGTCGCAAGCGCGCCCGCGCCCGCGCCCAAATCTGCTCCCATATACAGCCCCATGTGTTACCCCATCTTGATGTTGTACGCTAATTCCAATATACCAGTTATTGAACGAACGGTCAATAACATTGTTGGCTGCGGACAGGCCGAGCTGGTCTGGCCGTATTTCCAAGTGGCGCCCACAGTGTTATTCAGCTTTGTCCGCCGTTTGGCGTTTCACCGTTCGGCAATGGTCTCTTTCCCCAAAAAACTGTGCAGCTGACACTTCGTCAGGCGGCGAGCTATCTGGGAGTCAACGACACAACAGTTCGCCGCTGGATTAACCAGCGAGGCCTACCGGCGCATTCGGTTGACGAGCAGATGTACTTCAATCCGATCGAGCTGTGGGAGTGGGCCGTAGAAGCGGGAGTCCCGGTTTCCCGGGCGCTGCTCGAAGACGCCCGCCGATCGCCCGATGAAGTCCCGCCACTGGCGGACCTGCTGCGGGAGGGCGGCATCTTTCATGATGTGCAGGGCGGCACGAAGCACGAGATCCTCGCGGCATTTGTGGAGCGGTTGCCGCTTCCGCCTGATCAGGACCGCCGCTTTCTGCTGGAGGTTCTCGAAGCGCGGGAGGCTCTGGGCTCGACCGGAATTGGGGATGGCATCGCCATTCCGCATGTACGGAATCCGATTGTACTCCACGTCGCTCGCCCATTCCTGACGCTCTGCCTATTGCGTGATCCAGTGGAGTTCGGGTCCGTGGACGGAAAACCCGTGCATGCGCTGTTCATGGTGGTCAGTCCCACGGTGCCGATGCACCTGCGAATTCTCGCGCGTCTCGGCTTTGTCCTGCGCGACAGTACCATCCGGCAAATGCTCGGCGCGGGCGCGGACGCCGTTCAAATCCTCGATCGTCTGGACTTCATCGAGAAGTCGCGCAACACGGGCTCGTTCCAGACGCAGCCCCGAGAGCCCGCGGAATGATTCTCCTGTTCGGCGGACTTTCCCTTCTCGTGGCTGCCGCGTTGGCCGTGATCAGCATGCGCAACAATCGGCGCGGCAATACGGTGTTCGCCACGCTGGTGGTCGCGGGCTGTGGCCTCGGTCTCGTGCCCGCCGTCCAGGTCCTCTATTCCGGAACGGCTGTGAGCTCCGCATTCGGGAGCACCCTTCCCGGGGGCGCCTGGATCATCGGCATCGATCCACTTTCGGCGGTGTTCTTGATCGCGGTGTTCGGCGTAGGTGCGGCAGCCGCCGTGTACGGAATCGGCTACATGGCGTTCGATGCACATACTCCGGCGTGGCCGTCTCACGCGATCTTCGCCCTGGAGTTGGTCGCATTGTCGCTGGTGGTGTGCGCGCAGGCGATCATGCCGTTCATGGGTGCCTGGGAGCTCATGGCAATCGGCTCATTGCTCCTCATCCTCACTGAGTACCACCACGCCGAAGCGCGCCGAGCGGGGTTGATCTACATCTGCGCCACGCACGTAGGAACGCTGGCGCTGTTCGCGATGTTCGCGGTGCTGGCGCGCACAGGCAGCGATTGGTCCTTCAGCGCGCTCGCGACGGGCACAATTAGTCCAAGCGGAGCCCGGATTGCGGTGCTCGCGCTTGCCCTTGTCGGGTTCGGCGTGAAGGCCGGGTTTTTCCCTCTCCATTTTTGGCTGCCGCCGGCCCACGCCGCAGCGCCATCTCATATATCCGCGCTTCTATCCGGCGTAGTCATCAAGGTCGGTATTTACGGACTGCTGCGTGTGATCACGCTCGTTGGAGCTCCGCCCGCCTGGTGGGGATGGCTCGTGCTCGGACTAGGTCTCTCCTCAGCGGTGCTTGGGGTGCTGTGGGCGCTGGCACAACACGATATCAAACGCCTGCTCGCGTATCACAGCGTCGAGAACATCGGCATCATTCTGATGGGAATGGGTGCTGGAGCGCTGGGAGCCGCATACGGCCATCCGTCGCTCGCGATCCTCGGCTATGGCGCGGCGCTACTGCATACGCTCAATCACGCGCTGTTCAAGAGCATTCTGTTCCTGGGTGCCGGCGCTGTGTACCGGATGACGGGCACTCGCAACATGGAGGAGCTTGGGGGGCTGGCGCGGCGCATGCCGCTGACATGGCTTGCGTTCGTCGTGGGATCAGCGGCAATCATCGGCGTGCCTCCGCTCAATGGCTTCGTGAGCGAATGGCTTGTGTTTCAGACCCTCTTTCGCGCCGGTTTTTCCACGGATGCCCTGCGCATCGCCGTGCTCGCCGTGCCGGGTCTGGCGTTGGTGGGTGGACTGGCGCTCGCCTGCTTCGTCAAGGTTGGGGGAGTTGTCTTTCTCGGCACACCTCGAACCTCGCGCGCTCTGACCGCATCGAAGCCACCTCTTCTGCTTGATTGTCCGCCGCTCGTACTCGCGGCGGTTTGCGTTTTCATCGGATGTCTCCCGATGCTGGTCCTTCCGCCGATGTTGATCGCGGGCGGATTCGTGGCCGGGGTGCCAGTGCTGCCAGCGGAAGCCGGAGTGATGGCAGCAGGGGTCGGCGCCAAACAGATTTCCATACTGGCGGGCGTTCTGGCGCTTACGATCGCGGGGCTCTGGCTGATCGCGCAGCTGCTTCGCAGAACCGCCCCGGTGCGGCAGGCCGAAACCTGGAGTTGCGGATATCCGCTGCCAACCGCGCGAATGCAGTACACCGGTTCTTCGTTCGCAGCGCCGCTGCTCGAGATCTTCGGCAGGTTGAGCAGCGTGCGGACACATAGAGGCGCCAGCGTCTTTCATTCCGAACCCGTCGATCTGATTCTGGACGGCGCGGTTGTACCGTGGTGGGCAGTCATCGAGCGCGCCGCACTCCGACTCCGGCCCCTTCAGCAAGGGCGTCTGAGCCGCTACTTGATGTACGTGATCAGTACAGTCGTAGCTCTGCTCGCATATCTGCTCGTGCGCGCGGGCGGCCGGTGAACCCGGCGCCGGAGCTCACGATGCGCGCGGCGACGCTCGTCTTCGTCATGCTGCTCGCGCCTCTCATCCCCGGCATCGCCAGCCGGACGCGGTCGATTCTCACGGCGCGGCGGGGCGCTCCCGTTTGGCAGCTCTATTCAGATCTGTGGAAGCTTTCACGGCGCGGCTCTGTGTATTCTCGCACGACGACTGTCGTTTTCCGTCTCGTGCCGATCGTGCTGATGGCTTCCGTCGTTATCGCCGCCTCGATTCTCCCACTGGATGGCCGCTCTGCCATGCTCAGATTTCCCGGCGATGTCGTTGCCTTTGCTTACGTATTGGCCCTCGGGCGATTTGTGCTGGTGCTCGGCGCGCTGGATACTGGCTCGAGTTTCGAGGGCATGGGCGCGAGCCGCGAGGTGACCTTTGCCGCTCTAGTCGAGTTTGGTTTCTTCATTGCGCTGGCGTCACTCAGTGTCGCGACACGCGAGCTGTCGCTTAGTGGGATGCTTGGCTCGCCGGCCCTCGCTGACACGTGGTCGTCCTCCGCACCAGCGCTCATCATGATCGTCGCCGGTCTCTTCGTGCTGCTCCTGGCGGAATGCTCGCGTTCGCCAGTCGACGATCCAACCACGCATCTCGAGCTGACGATGATTCATGAAGTGATCGTGCTCGATCACAGTGGACCCGACCTCGCGATGATCCTCTATGCCAACGCGTTGAAGCTCTCGGTCATCGGCGCGCTGCTGGCGCGCGTCGCCATGCCCACCATGGAGCTTTCGTACGCTATGCGCGTGGGTGTTCTGGCTGTCGGCCTGTTCGCGGTCGGCGTTGGAATTGGGGTCGTGGAGTCCGCCATGGCTCGTCTGCGCCTGCCGAAAGTGCCGCTGTACATCGCCGGAGGATCCGCTCTCTCCGCGTTTGCCCTCATACTCCTCTTGCAGTAATGAACATCGGAAAGTTCGCCGAACTACTGCTGCTCCTGATCGTACTGACGGACTTCGCCGTTCTGGGGTCTTCACGTCTCAGCGCATGCATTCGCGCGATCGCGATTCAGGGAGTGCTCCTCGGTGTTCTGTCGTTGGTCATCGATGATCCCCGATCGGTGCACGCAATGGTGCTTGCGGCGGGGACGGTCGCCATCAAGGGAATCATTCTGCCATTGTTCCTGCGGTGGGCCATGCGCGAATCGGCTGTTCGACGGGAAGTAGAACCAGCAATTGGCTACATGGCTTCGTTGTGCCTCGGGGCTCTCGCTGTCGGAGCGTCGTTCGCGTTGGCAGACCGCCTGCCCGTCATCACGAGGATCGAACTACTCGTGCCGATCGCGTTCGCGACCCTGATTGTTGGTCTTCTCGTACTCGTCACACGAAGCAAGGCAATCACGCAAGTCGTGGGTTATCTGATACTGGAAAACGGTGTCTACCTCTTCGGCCTGACCCAATTGAGCCGGGTTCCGTTCCTGGTGGAAATCGGGGTCCTGCTGGATGTGTTCGTTGCCGTCTTCGTCATGGGCATCGTGGTGTTCCATATCAATCGGGAGTTCGACTCCATTTCCGCGGCTAATCTCGTGGAGCTTAGAGAGTCGTGATTCCCACGGCGGATCTCGTTGAGCTCCGGGAGCTGTGATCGTCATGACCACTGCCGACTGACTGGCGCGCGATGCTCCTTCTCGCGATTCTGCTGATTCCGGCGGCCGCCGCCGGGCTTGCGTACCCAGTGCCGAAGCGTGGGCTGCGGCTGGCACTCCTGGTGCTGACGAGCGTCGTCCACCTCGCGCTTGTTGGTGTTCTTTGGAGGACACCCGACGCTACCGCGCTCGGCGGCTGGCTGGTGGCTGATCCACTCGGGTTAATCGTCCTGACGCTGGTGAGCGTGTTATTTCTCGCGGCGTCGGTGTACGCCATAGGGTTGCTGCGCGAGGAGAGTCCGCGGGGCGGGCGACTGTTTGTATCGTGCCTTCTTGGATTCCTGTCCGCAACCTCCCTCGTCTCGCTCAGCCACCATTTCGCGCTCCTCTGGGTGGGAATGGAATCAACGACTCTCGCGGTCGCTCCGCTGATTTTCCACCGACATGACCGGAGGTCGTTGGAAGCGGTGTGGAAGTACCTCGTGCTCTCCTCCGTTGGTATCGCATTCGCGCTGCTTGCCGTTTTCCTCCTGGCCACCGCGCAACCGGTGATCCCCGGCGTGCGCGCGCTCGTGCTGGACGACATCGTGGCGAACGGTCAGTCACTGGAAAAGTCGTGGCTTCGCGCAGCCTACGTGTTCGCGTTGGCCGGGTTCGGAACGAAGATGGGCCTGGCGCCCCTCCATACATGGAAGCCTGATACTTATGGCGAAGCGCCGAGCCTGGTCGGCGCGCTAATGTCTGGTGCGCTCACGAGCTGCGCGTTTCTGGGCCTCGCGCGTTTCACGGAAGTAGCGGTGGCTGCAGGGCTAACTGATTTCACTCGGCCGCTCCTGATCGCGTTCGGCCTGATTTCACTCGTGATCGCTGCCGCGTTCATTATCGGACAGGCCGACGTCAAACGACTACTTGCCTATTCCAGCGTCGAACACATGGGTCTCCTCGTGCTCGGATTGGGCGTTGGTGGAGTCGGTGTTTATGGTGCCGTGCTTCACGTGCTAAACAACGGGATCGCGAAAGGGATGCTTTTCCTCGTCGTCGGCAATCTCGTGCTCGCGACCGGATCGTCCGCCGCGGCCGACATGCGCGGAATGCTGAAGCTGCGCCCATGGTCAGCGGCCCTGCTTTTTGTCGGGCTGTTTGCGGTCACGGGATCGCCGCCGTTTGGTCTCTTCGTGAGCGAGTTCTCCATCGTGAGCGGCGCGATTCGGCAAGACCACTGGTGGGTCGCAGCAGCGATGTTGGCGCTACTTGCGATCATTTTTGTCGGCATCGGCGGGATGTTTGTCAAGATCATTTTCGGGCCTGGCACTACCACAACGGTTGACGACGAGAAGGCAACAGGCGACAGCGCGCTGTTGCTGATCGGCCCACTCGGGCTCGCGGCGCTTGTCGTGATGCTGGGCCTCTACATTCCGACCCCTCTGCAAGAGTCGCTGGCGCGGGCGGCGCGGTTGCTCGGCGGTGTCTCGCCATGAGCACCCATGCGCTCCTGACCCTTTACAACAGACGGTGCGTCAGTGTGGCCGACATTCCGCTCCTGGAAGTGGAGGAGTTCGCGGCCGCGCTTGCAAGCTCGATCGCCTCTGGCTGGCGCATCGTATCGCTATTCGGCGTCCCCGAAGACACTCGAGCGCTTCGCCTCTGCGCGGTGCTCGCCAATGATGACAGAGGACTGTTGGGCGCGACCTGCGCTCTTGTCCGCCAGGAGTATCCCGCGCTGTCGACCTCGTGCCGGCAGGCAGTTCGCTTCGAGCGCGAGATTGCGGAACAGTGCGGCGCGATTCCGACGGGGCACCCTTCGCTCAAGCCGTTGCGTCGGCATCCCCCCGATCATGCGCCGAGCGCATGGACGCTGCCACCGAAGAACCGCGAGGATTTCCCGTTTGACGTCGTCCACGGCGACGAAGTTCACGAGGTCGCAGTCGGCCCGGTGCACGCCGGAATCATTGAGCCCGGTCATTTTCGATTCAACGCCCACGGCGAAGAGGTCCTCTCGCTGGAAATAATGCTTGGCTATCAGCACCGTGGCGTCGAGCGTCTGCTCGAGGGTTCGGAGCGCGGCAGGGCGGTGCTGGTCGCTGAATCCATTGCCGGGGATACCGTCATCGGACACACGGGCGCATTCTGTGGTGCCATCGAGGCGCTCGCGCGGAGCCACAAAACTCCACGGGCGCAGACGATTCGTGGAATTGCGCTCGAGCTGGAGCGCCTTGCCAATCACATTGGCGATCTGGGCGCACTCTCAGGTGATGTTGCGTACCAATCGTCTGCGGCTTTCTTTGGTCGCTTGCGCGGAGAGTGTCTCAATCTTCTCATGACGATCTCCGGCAACCGCTACGGTCGCGGATTGATTCGACCGGGTGGCGTTCTTTTCGACATTCCGCCGACGATGACAAGCGAGGTGTTGCGTCGCGTCGAACGCCTTCGGGAGGAAGTCCGACCCGTCGCTGAGCTGTTATTTGAAAACGCATCCGTGCAGTCCCGATTTGATGGCGTGGGTGTAGTGTCCGCGGAGCAGTGTCGTGCCGCCGGCTACGTCGGCGTCGTTGCGCGCAGCTGCCGAGTGCCGGTGGATGTGCGACACGATTTCGCCTATGGCGTGTATCGTTACGCGCAGATTCCAGTCGCCACGGCATGGAGTGGCGACGTGTATGCGCGCGCGATCGTTCGGTGGCTCGAGGTGCAGCGATCGATGGAATTCATTGTGGAGCAGTTGGCGGCGCTTCCGCGCGGCGAGGTGCTGGTGGACTGCGGCGCGCTGAGGCCCTCAGAGCTCGTGGTCGCTTTGGAGGAAGGGTGGAGGGGCGAGATCGCGCACATCGTCATGACTGATGCGGGCGGTCACATACGACGCCACAAGGTGGTGGACCCATCCTTTCACAACTGGAGCGCGCTGTCCGCCGCGATGCCGGGCAATCAGATCTCGGACTTCCCGCTGTGCAACAAGAGCTTCAACCTGTCATACGCCGGGCATGACCTGTAAGAATCTGACGCGGCATTCTCGCCTTCCGGGCAAAGCACGACGTGGCCTTCTGCCGCAAAGTCGTGGCGGAGACTCTCGTGTTTGACTATCTGAGAGCGCGCTTTGGGCATCGTTTTACTCGGGCATCCTTGGGGCCGAACGATAGCGGATTGCCCGTCCGCTTTCGCGGCAGGCCGGTTTTCGCGCAACTCCACGGCGACGTTGCCACTGTAGACGGTACGCCGGTCGGTGAGACTGCGTCAGAGCACCGCCGCCGAGATCTGCCGATCATTGATCTCGGTCGCAGCGTGTTCGCACCCGAAGAGACGCAGCGGCTTGACGGGCAGGCCGCGGCGTTCACGCAGGACTATCGCATGGCCGCAAGCAGTCGGAACGCCCTGCTCACATCAGGCGGCGAGATCGAACTGGCGCACGCACTGGATCGCAAGATGCGCCGCCTGCTGGGCCGCTCGCTTCGATTGCGACTCGTCGCGGCCGGAAGCTGTGGCGGTTGCGAAGCGGAGCTCGCCGCACTCAGCAACGTGGTGTTCGACATGGCGCGGTTCGGTATCCAGTTCGTTGCCTCGCCCCGTCACGCCGATGGCATCGTGATCGCGGGCGCGGTCAGCGAGAACATGCGCGATGCCCTTGAAAAGACTTATGAAGCTGTCCCCGACCCAAAAATCGTCGTAGCGGTCGGTGCGTGCGCCATATCAGGTGGGGTGTTCGCCGAGAGCAAGCGGGTGCTCGGCGGCGTTCCGTCGTCAATACCTGTGGACCTATGGATTCCCGGCTGCCCTCCACATCCGTTGACCATGCTGGACGGTCTTCTTCGTCTGTTGGGTCGAGCGGATCACTTGAAGGAGTAACTTGAATGCCGGGTCAAAAGGCTTCGGAAGCTGCGCGGCGGATGCAGATCATGAAAGCCGCGTACGAACTCGCATCGCGCAAGGGATTGGACTCCCTGACCGTCAGACTTGTCGCGCGGCGAGCCAAATTGAGCCCCGGCCTCGTGCTCTTTCATTTCGGGACCAAAGACCAGCTGATCATCGCCTTGCTCGACTACGTGATCGAGACCACTTCGGTGCTCCACGTTACCGAGGATATCACAAGCATTCCAGTGCCGCTCGACCGGCTGCTTGCGCTGCTGCGCCGAGAGATGAATCGCCTGGCGAGCGAGCCGCGCCGCATCAGGCTGTTTTTCGACTTTTGGGTGAAGGGGTTCACGCACGCGCTGATAAGAACAAAGATGCAGTCCGAGCTGGACCGTTACCGCGAAGCATTCAGGCCGATCGCGCACGAAGTGTTGCGGGCGGAGCCGGAGCGCTTTTCTGGCGTCACTCCCGAGGGACTTTCAGCCGTGGCCGTCAGCTTCATCAAAGGATGCGCGGTGCAGTCGATGATCGATCCGGAGAATTTCGATATCGAAGAGTACCTCGCCGCGACGAACAGTCTCCTTGGCCAGCTTAACGCGCAAACAGCTTAGTGGCAGGCGGACCCGCGGCGATTCACCGGCCTACGGCAGGTCGGACGTCAGCCCCAGTTTCTTTCGGGCGAATGGGCGAGCGAACGCCGCGGGAGGATTGTGCGCGGTCGCCAGCTCGTAGGCCTTCTGATACAGCGTCTTCGCCTTCTCCTGCTGGCCGAGCTTCTCGCTGGTCATCGCCAGCAGGAGATACATGAAGGGATCGCGCTCATTGCCCTTCATCCCGACGGCTTTCGTCAGCTCGGTCTCGGCGGTCTTCACATCGTTGGTGTAGAGCGCGACGTATCCGACCAGATAGGGGAAGAAGCGCTCCTGCTGCGACTTCATCGCCGAGTCGGCCGCGTCGAGCGCGCGGCGGGCAGCTTCGATCTGCCGCTTGGCTTCAGCGGCGTCCCCTCGGCGCGCGGCTAGTCGCCCGAGTGCGTGGCGGAGGCGGTAGTCCCAGAGAATCCGTGGATGCGTGTAGGGCGCCGGCTCGTTGAGGCCCAGCTCGTTGCCCAGCCGGTAGTATTTGTCTGCCGTAACCAGCTCTCCGACGTCGATGCACACGCGCGCCGCCTCGTTCGCCATCTCGCCCTGCTGGTAGAAGGCGTTCTGCGGCTCCTCACGCTCCCGTGTCTTCCAGTACGCGATGACCATGTCCTCGTACTTCACGGTATTCGCGCAATCCCCGTCGAAGGCGTAGGACATTGCCAGGCCGCGCTGAGCCGCTGCCTTCGCTGCCGGAGTCGCAGCGGAGTCAATCAGCCGCTGGAAAGCGATGCGCGCTTCGGAAGTGCGCCCGTGGGTATCGAGTTGCCCTGCGTCGCGAAGGGCGACCTGCAAGGGGTCGGTGGGTTGTTGCTGCGCGGGGAGAGAAAGCGTGAGCGAAAACGACAACGTGGCCGTTGCGATTGCAGCGAGGAGCGCGGATCGGGGGCGGGTTGGACTCATAGCAAAAAATTATCACTTGAAACGATTTCCTGGTAACCGAGGGTGCCGACCGACTACGGAGTTTCTCCCGTCTCCAAGCAGCCGGATCTCATCGAAGCGATGCAGGAGTCAGCGACCGGCAAGGTCGCGCAAGGTCAAATGAACAGACTCTACGCGGCCGCTCTGTCAGGGGGCCGAAGGCGCGGCGCTGGGGGCTGTCTCGCCGGCCGGAGTTGAAGGCTCCGGCTTCTTCCAGACGGGCCTCTGATGCGCCGGCCGCGCGTCGATCGCAAGGCGCTCGATATAGTAGGCGACGATACGCGCCTGAACTGATCGTTTCGTGTCACGGGGCGAGGCCTCGAAGGGAGCGAATCGTGTGGTCGTCTCAGCGTCGACCCGGAACCACCACCATGGCGGCATCCCCGCTCCACCTGGCACCTCGACCGAGCAGAAGAATTTGCGCCCGCCCTCAACGAACTCGAAGTCCTTTATCACGTTGTCTTTTATCGCCATGATGCAATCTATCTCATCGGCCGCGATCTATTCGGCCAATTTGGTTCACTTTTCGACTTCTTCGCACATCATCAGGAACCGTCCGGTTTACGCGCGCCCCACTTTTCGTCCTCGCAGCCTCTCTTGACCGCCCCATGCTCCTTTCGTATCATCGATCCATCATGAATTCCCGCCATTTTGTCGTCTGTCTCGTCTCGTCTTGTACCCCGTGCGGCTGTGCCGCCGGGGGCCGTCCCCGTTTCGTCCGGTGTCGACGCGACTGAGCAACTAGCTCTGCTTTCGCGAATGCCCCGGGCTCTCGTCCGGGGCTTTTTTTTTCCAACAACACACTGAGGACTACCAATGTCGACCGTGCTCAACGAGGTTCTCGCCGCTAACGCCAATTACGCCACGACGTTCGGTGCCAAGGCCAACCTGGCACTTCCCCCGGCCCGTCGCTTCGCGATTCTCACATGCATGGACGCGAGAATGGATCCCGCCAAGTTCGCCGGGCTCCGCGAAGGTGACGCGCACGTCATCCGCAACGCGGGCGGGCGAGCCAGCGATGACGCCATCCGGTCACTGGTGATCTCCTACAAGCTCCTTGGCACCCAGGAGTGGTTCGTCATCCACCACACCGATTGCGGGATGGAGTACTTCACCGATGGCGTGATGCGTGAGATCCTGGCGAAGAGCCTCGAGACGGCCGAACTAAGCGCCGAGGGCTTTCGCGATGTGGGCAAGGGGCCAGGCTCGGAAGAGGCCCACTATGTCGACTGGCTCACAATCGCCAACACGGCGAAGGCTGTAGTCGATGATGTCACGCGCATCAGGAGACATCCACTTGTCCCGCGGCGCATCCCGATCTACGGGTATGTCTTTGATGTGAAGACCGGGAAGCTCGTCGAGATTGACGAGGCGACTAAAGCCGGCCGGGCAAATTGATGTCGAGCGGCTGGCGGGACCGAAGCCACTAGCCGTCAGTTCTATTGCTTTTGCGTTTTGACGAACTGCTTGAAGTCGCGCTGGACCTCCGCCTCGTACGATCGTCCGTAATCGACGAGGCGATTCTTCCAGCCGCGGGTTCGAGCGAATGCGACGAGATCGTCAGCGGCCGCGGATCCATTGCGGCCGCTGCTTCTGAGTTGGGCCCATGCGGTCACCTGGCCCATCGCTCTGGCGCCGGACCGAAGATGATGCGGATCGCCCCTGGCGTCCTTCAGCCTCAAACGATCCTTGCTCGGCTGTAGCTCCCGCAGGACGTAGCCGCCGCGCCCGATCTTCTTTGCATGGAGCATTGCCGGCGCGACTGCCTGCATTCGTCTTTGAATCGTGACGACGCGATCGGCCTCGCTCCGCCACGCGGGCTGCCGCAGCCTTCCGAAACTTGCCAGACTCGACGGCGAGGCCTGCTTCACGTCGAGAAGCGCGTTCCCGTCGCGGCCGCCATCCCCTCGCACCAGTACGATATACCGCTCGAGGCCCAGACTTCCCAATCCCGCGCTGCGGCGGGCGACGTCGAGAACTTTGAAAAAATCGGGATCGGGCTGGTCCTCAGCGAACATGTCGAGTTGGCGCGTGACCGCAGCTCGCCTGCCATGCGTGATCGGCAGCGCACTCCGCCCGTCGATCAAAATACGCCGTTTCCCCTTCTTCCAGATCGTGCGGGAGTCGAGGAGCATCGCCCGCGTCTCTTTGCTCACACGCCGTAAAAGCGTCCCCACCATTCCACTCGCCGTTGCGCGCTCTATCCAGCGCGCCTTGCCATCGTCGAGCGCCGTCTGATAGGCATCGAGGAATAGCTTGACGAGCTCAGTCGCTTCGCCGCGCGCCAGGTGCAGCATCGGAGCAGCGACGTAGACGCCCGTGACGAAGCGCGACACTTCCCACGCGGAGGGAGCAACAGCACTTTCGTCGAAATCATTCAGGTCAAAGTAGGAGAGGCCGTTGTCGCCCTGAAAGCTGCCGAAATTCTCCAGGTGAAGATCTCCACAGGCCCAAACCAGCGGACTGTCAGGCAACGCGCTCCGGCGCGCACGGAGGTCTTCCCAAAACAGATGCGCCGTTCCCCGAAAAAATGCGAACGGCGATTTGCGCATCTCTCGATACTTGATCGCGAGTCGCTCCGGCTCGCGGCCGGCGTTGAAGCGCTCGATCCGCGAGGGAGCGTCCTGATAAGCCTTCGTCGTCATGGCGCTCCGATGGGTTTCTTCGACATCGGAGAAGGTTGTCGGCAGCTGCGCGGAGTCAAGCGGGACCGGACGAGCGCCCGCTCAGATGCTAGCTTTCCCCATTGCCAACTTCGGGGGAGAAGCATGAAGCTTCTACGGCTACAGGAACTCGGCGGAATTGACACCTACATCAACGCAGAACAGGTGACATTCATCCAGGCTCACGGTGACGCCATAACGGAAGTGTGGTTTACCAGTGGCAAGAAACTCGACATCGCGGAGCCAGTTGCCAATGTCGCTCGCCTTATCATGGGCGGCGGCGGGCCAATGCATTCGACGATCCCGCGTTAGCGTCACATTACGGCAACTCGCAAATCACGCCGGTCCTCATAGCCATGCCTTCAACTCCCGGGTCGGCAAACTGTATCTCGAACTCACGATCAGCTATCCGTGTCTGCAGACGCACGAGTTGGTACGTCCTCTGGCGAGCTGCCGTCCCGTTCCCTTGATCATCGACATCGGTCTTCAGTGACTGATGGCGAAGAACCATGCGCCGATCACGGGACCGCGGGGAGGCCGGCTCCCCGGCGTTGGAGCGGGGGCTCCGGCCGCGGGGGCCGGAGCCGGCCCATACTCGGGTTGAAAGAGATACGCCACGTGGTTCACCGGATCGACGGCGACAGTCTTCGCTCCCCGCATCGTCGGCACTGTGGCCACTACGGTGTACCTGTCCGGTGAGTCCT
>JADGQU010000400.1 GCA_017881545.1 Gemmatimonadaceae bacterium | reverse complement strand
GGCAACGCTTCCGTCGATTCAGCTTTCCGAGAGATCGAGGTGCGATCTGGAGTTCTCGCTCACGGGCGGCTCTTCGCCGCGCGGACCGCGCGACCCTACTTCACACCATTGCGCAGGTCGGTCACGTGCACCGCTTTGATGGTGGTTACAGTGGCCGTGATCGGTTGGTCGACGTAGACCAGCAGCGGCAGTAAGCCGATCGTGGAACGGGCCTGATCGAGTGCAGATCGGAGCTCGCTGATATGGCTCGCTTTGATCGGACTGCCCGCGGCGAGAGCGGGATCGGTGAACGCCTGCGCGCCCAGTCCCGCCGCGGCGCGCATGGCGTTGACGGCGGTGCGCAGTTGCGTCACATGGATGGCCTTGATCAGTACGCCGGCGTTGAGCGGATCGTCGGTGAAGAGGATCGTCGTCGCCGGATCGATCGCAGTGAACCCCGACACCGTTGCCCCATTGATCGCTCGCACCTTGTAGAGGTAGGTCGTGTTTGCCGTGAGGGCGTTGTCGCTGTATGTCGTCCCGGGGATCGTCGTCAGCGATGTGAAGCCAGTGTTGATGTTGGCGCTGCGTTGGATCTCGTAGGTCAGGGCGCCGGCGACCGCCGTCCATGAAACGGTCACCTGCGATGTGCTGGTGGCCGCGGCGACGAAGTTCGTCGGAGTTGACAGCCCTCCGCCAGTGATCTCCAGGCGATTCGTGGGGCCGGTCAGATCGCGATTCAGCGTGATCCACAACTCGTTGGCACTCACGCGAACCGAGGCGAAATAGTCCACGTCGGCGACGAGAATGACGGCGGCGAGCTTCACGACTTGTGGATCGGCGCCGGCTGTGTAGTTGCCGACGATGATCAACGGCTTCTTCAGCGTTCCCGCGCCGACGTTGATGTTCATGTCGAGGTTATTGCTTGCCGCGTTGAACGCCAGTGCGCCGTACACATGGTTGTAGCCAGCCGGCGCGTACGTCACGTTGTCCGCGCGCGCGTTGCCTGCGGGACCGGCGGTCACGACGCTGCCGATCGTGGGTGTGAACGTGAGCGACTGCACGGCGACTACGTGCGCCATCTGCGCGTCGATCGGGTCGGGCGAGGTGCTGTGCTGACCGAGGACGATGTAGGTGGAGTAGCTCTTCTTCGGGTAACCGGGAGCCGTCAGACCGGTTCCGTCGTTCAGGCTGTAACTCGTCTGTCCGATGAAACCAAACTGCGTCTTCCAGGTCAGGCGTGCATTGTTCGAGTCGATGGCGGCGCCGAGGTTGTTTCCATTGGCCTGGTACGGCCAGTTATTTCCGTCCGGGACTTTGAACGCGCCCGCGGTGTGCACGTTGTCCGCATCGGTCTTGGTCCAGTACGCAGTGATGTCGCTACCGATACCGGGGTCGCGAGCGCCTCCCGCATCCTGCTGGCTCATGGTCTGGGTCAGCACGATGCCCATTGTCGCGTCGCGGTTGTAGGCAGGACCCGCGCCGAGGGCTCCATCGATCCATTCCTTGACGAACGGGACGGTGTTCGGGGTGTTCCAGGTCCAGGGGCTGTTGAGCGTCATCCCGGTCCCGACCGCGTTCGTGGGGATGAATTTGTAACGATCGCCCCAGGACGTGCCGTTGATCGATTCGAAACCCTCGCCGTCGATGTTGAGCTCGCCGTACGGAGCGCGCGAATCGTCAAAATACATGTTGGGTCCTACAGGCGGATTGCCACCCTCGGAGATCTGATCCACATCGTACGTGACCGCCCACAGAGGGTTGTCGTGAGCTGTCGAGAAGACCCAGTCGATGGTCACAGGAAGGAACCGTGTGATGACCGGCCCTGAGGTGGGGCAGTTGCGGGGATAGCTTTGCCTGAAGCGGAAGATGGCGTGATGCCTCCCTTCGAAGACGCGCTCCCACGTTCCGGAAAATCCCATACCGAGCGGGGAGTCGTCGCCGTTGCAACCAACGAAGCGGCTGGAGTGGAGGGTCACGTACCCGAACCCGCCGTACCCGGCGTTTGGGTACGTCGTCACGCCCGCAGTGCGCGTCTGTCCATTCGACAACTGAAACTTGTACTCCCGCAGCGCTCCGCCATGCGCTCCGTTGAAGGGCACCGCCGGGTCGTTGTACGCGAGCGCCGCGGATCGGGGATGACCGAGGCTGTCCTGCCAGGTGAACGTCTCGCTGGCCATGCCGGAGACGGTCACGCCCTGGCCATACTGGATGGTGCTGGTCGGGGCGGCGGGGGCGGGCTGCCCAAGCACCATGTCGTCGAAGTAGGTGGCGCCTGCGTCCACGCCTGCCTGGTCGCTCTGGATGTCGATGCGGTCGAAGTCGACGGCATTGAATGGAGGCAGGCGGAGGTCGATCGTCACCTCGCGCCAGACGCCGAGACCGATGGAGCCGCCGTTGATATAGGGATCGAGCGAACCGGCTGCGGTGCCGGCAACTCCGTTGGCCTGCAAGCTGATGGCGAATTGCTGACCGCTCGATGTGCCCCCGTTGACCCAGAAGCGGAGGATCGGAGCGTCGGCCGCGTGGAGCAGAGTGACGACGCCCGCAGGAAAGTGCTCGAACGAGAGCGCATTGAAATTCTGCCCGAGGATGGAGATCGACTTCGTCCCAGTGTGATGTTGAACGGTACTGGCGAAATCGGAGTTTCCGCCAAACGAAAAGTTCGCGAAGCCGTTCGCCAGCGCGTCGTCATAGATGGTCAGAGTCTGGGCCTGCACGGACGCCGCGAGGAGCGCGAGGGCGAAGAACCAGGCCCATCGGATCGATCTCGCCGAGGCCCGGCTCGCTGTTGCTTCGTGTGGTGTGGTGGTCATCGTCTCCACATCGTAACCCGCAACCGCCCTTGAATCGCCGATGTCGGAGGTGGGGTGGACGGCCGATGCCGCTTCGAACTGTGGTGAGCCAGGGAGGCCCCTGACGACGTCATTCGTGCACGCCCCCTGAAACGGCG
>JADGQU010000105.1 GCA_017881545.1 Gemmatimonadaceae bacterium | reverse complement strand
GATCGCGCATCGAGGCGTCTACGTCCACCAGACATCGCAGGCTGCCGCGACGCACCTCATTGCCGGCGTGTTGAAGGGACTACACAAGCGGCGCCCGGTTCTGATCAACGTCTACACACCCTGCCCGGTGGAGCATGGACTCGCCGATGACTGGTCGCAGCATGCCGCGCGTCTCGCACTCGAGAGTCGCGCGTTCCCATTCCTCACCTACGATCCGGACGGGGGACCGAGCTTCGCTGATTGCCTGAGTCTCGAGGGCAATCCGTCGCCGAGCGACGCATGGCCATCCTACGCGCTCAAGTATGTGGATGATGGCGGCGCGGAGCAGACGATGGAGCTGCCTGTTACGATCGCCGACTGGGCGGCCACCGAAGTTCGATTCAAGCAGCATTTCTCAGAGCTGCCTGCGTCGCAGTCGGCGGACGAGTTGATGCTCTTCCACGAGTACTTTGCGGCGAGCGCCGACGATCGGGAGGGTCGCGTTCCGTTCATCTGGGCGCTGACCAAGGAGCGCACGCTTCGCCGTCTGAAGGTCTCGGCAGAAATGGTCGTGCTCGCCGCCGAACGGCAGCAGTTCTGGTCGCAGCTGCGACAACTCGCCGGTCTCGAGATCCCGGTGACGGTGCACGACACCGTCGTGGGGCAGATGGAATCGGAGTTCGAGCAGCGCGCCGATGCGCTTCGCCTCGATTACGAGGCGAAGATCGCGGAGCTGAAGGCAAGTCTGCCGACCCAAATCGCGCGGCGACTGGCCGACGGGCTGATCAAGAACGCTGGGAGCTCAGCGGCAGTGGCCCAACTGCTCGCTTCGCTTCCGTCGGTGAGCAAGCCGTCGCCGCTGCAGCCCGCGTCGGCGAATGGCTCGCTGGCGAAGACCGTGGCGCAGCCGATTGCCGTGACCGCAGTGGCGTCAGCGCCACCGGTCCCTGTTGCCGCAAAAGTGGCGGGTGTCGCGGCACCCTCTTCCGCAGCGGTCGCCTCCGCGACAGCGGTCGCCGACGACGAAACGCTGGCGCTCGAGGCGTACATCGATTCCGCCCGCTGCACGAGCTGCAACGAGTGCACGAATCTCAACAACAAGATGTTCGCCTACAACGGCGATAAGCAGGCGTATGTGAAGGATCCCAAAGCTGGCACGTTCCAGCAGCTGGTTAGCGCGGCGGAGCGGTGCCCGGTTTCGATCATCCATCCGGGCTCGCCGCTCAACCCGAAGGAAAAGGATCTCGCGAAGTGGGTGAAGCGCGGCGAGAAGTTCAACTGATGGTGAGTCTCAGGACAGGGTTCCGCCACGGCATTCATCCGCCCGAGGAGAAGGCGCTCACCAGCCATCTCCCCATTCGGCGAATGCCCTATCCCGACGAATTGGTGCTCCCGCTCCGACAGCACGCGGGAAAGCCGGCGAAGCTCTGCGTAAAAGTGGGCGATCACGTGGAACGCGGCGACAAAGTTGGCGAAGCCGATGGCTTCATGTCGGTGCCGATCCACGCGTCCGCCGCCGGCACGGTGGTGGACGTGGGTTGGTGGCCACACCCCGATGGCTCGATGGCCGAGTCGGTGCGCATCAAGGTCGACCGTTTCGCGGCGCAGGTCCCGCGTCCCCGCCTGGTACCGCATTGGGAGGGGCTCACCACGCAGCAAGTCGTGAAGGCTGTGCAGGAGGCCGGCGTCGTCGGACTCGGTGGCGCGGCCTTTCCCACGCATGTGAAGCTGGCGCCGCCCAAGGATAATCCGGTGCACACGCTCATAATCAATGGCGCCGAGTGTGAGCCATATCTCACGTCGGACCACCGGACGATGGTCGAGTATCCGGAGCGTGTGCACTTCGGCATCCGCGTGATGATGCGCGCCATGGGTGTGCAGAAATGCGTGATCGGCGTGGAGCTGAACAAGCCCGACGCGATCGAGGCGCTCCGCCGTACAGTGCCCAAGGATCTCGATGTGACGATCCTTCCGCTGACGGTGAAGTATCCGCAGGGCGCGGAGAAGATGCTGATCCACGCGGTCACCGGCGTCGAAGTGCCGTCGGGAAAACTTCCCGTCACGGTCGGCGTCGTCGTGCAGAACGTCGGCTCAGTGTCGGCGATCGCCGAGGTCTTCGAGACAGGGCTGCCGCTCATCGAACGGATCGTGACGGTGTCGGGGCATGGACTACAGAAGCCGGCCAACCTCATCGTCCCCGTCGGCACCAAGCTCCGCGATCTGCTCGCGCACTGCGACGGTGTCACGCCTGATGCAGTCGAAGTGATCATCGGCGGCCCGATGATGGGGCAGGCGCTGGCCGATTTGGATGCGCCGGTGATCAAGGGTACGACCGGTGTCGTGGTGCTCGAAAAGGGCGAGACGCGCGAGGCGGCCGTGTATCCGTGCATCCATTGCGGGCGCTGCCTCGACGCATGCCCGGTATTCCTCAATCCTTCGCTACTCGGTGACTTCGCGCGCAAGCAGCAGTACGAGCAAATGGTCGACCAGCATCTCGCCGACTGCATGCTGTGCGGCTCGTGTGCGTACGTCTGCCCGTCGAACATTCCGCTGTCCCAGCTGTTCCAGGCGAGCAAGCTCGCGCTCAGGCGCGCAAAGCCGGCCGTCGCATGAGCATCGAGAGGCTCATTGTCACAGCGTCGCCGCACATCCGGTCACAAGACTCCGTGCCGCGCATCATGTGGAACGTGGTGGCGAGTCTCGTCCCGGTGGTCGTGGCCGCGACGTGGTTCTTCGGCGTGAGCGCGCTGCTGCAAATCGCGACCGCAACGATAGCAGCAGTTCTCACGGAGCGCGCAACGGGGAAAGGCGGCGCGATCGCCGACGGCTCGGCCACAATCACCGGACTTCTATTGGGTCTCACGCTTCCCGCCGGATTTCCACTCTGGATGACAGCATTGGGCGCCGCGTTCGCGATCGTCTTCGGCAAGCAGGTGTGGGGCGGGCTCGGGCAGAACGTGTTCAACCCGGCGTTGGTCGGCCGCGCATTCCTGCAGGCAGCGTTCCCCGTAGCGATCACCACATGGCCTTCGCCGGGGGGTGGATTTTTCACGTTGCACGGCGACCTGTTCGCGTTTCCGCTCACGCACCCGCTGCCCAACGCGGTGACGTCAGCGACTCCACTCGGATTGCTCAAGTTTGAAGGAAAGGGAACGGGCATCACCAGTCTCATCATCGGTAACACCGGAGGCTCGCTCGGCGAAACGGCGGCGCTGGTAATCCTCGCCGGCGGTTTGTACCTCGCCTGGCGCGGCTATCTCAACTGGATCATTCCGGTGAGCATCATGGTCACCGTGATGGCGTTGAGCGCCATCATCCATTTCGTTGACGCGGTCAAACCAGACGCGTTGTTCATGCTCTTTTCCGGCGGTCTGATACTCGGTGCCGTGTACTTCGCCACCGACCCAGTCACAGCGCCGATCACCAATCTCGGCAAGTGGGTATTCGGCATCGGCATCGGGATCCTCGTCGTCGTGATCCGAATCTGGGGCGGGCTACCCGAGGGCGTGATGTACGCCATCCTCTTCATGAACGCTCTCACACCATTCATCAACAGGGCCACGCAACCGCGGGTGTTCGGCACCCGGCTCGTGAACGCGGCATGAGCCCTCACGCGCATCACGGGCCGCCGAGCGCGCCGAGTGCCAACGCGGTCACTCCCCCGGCGACGGCGAAGGCACCCGAGGTTTCGTCCTGGAAGCTGCTCGCCACGCTCGCGATCGGCGGGGCGGCGGCAGGGTTGCTCGTGGTAGCCGTCTACAAGGCGACGCTGCCGACGATCGAGCGGTACGCTGCCGCAAAGGAAGCTGGTGCCGTGCGCGAGGTGCTCAAAGCGCCGGCGCGGTGGGACACGTTGTATCTCCAGAAGGGCGCGCTTACCAAGTCACCCACAGCGGGCGATGATCGGAAGGGCCTTCCAAAGGCGTACGTGGGATTCGACGCGTCCGGAAAGAGGCTTGGCGCCGCGGTGACCGCGCAGGAGCCGGGATTTCAGGAGGAAGTGCTCCTGATGATCGGGTTCGAGCCGTCGAGCGGCGCGCTGATCGGCTTCAAAGTGCTCGACGAGAAGGAGACTCCCGGGCTCGGCGACAAGATCGAGCGCGACACGTCGTTCGGGGCTCAGTTCCCCGGCCGCATCGCCCCACTCAAGGGTGTAAGGACGCGCAACACCACCGATCCGAGCCAGGTCCAGACGATAACCGGCGCGACGATATCGTCGCGCGCGGTGATCCGCATAATCAATCACGCGGTGGAGCGATGGCAGCCGCTGCTCCTCGCGTATGAGAAGGGAGGGGCACAGTGACCACCACCGTCGCTCCCGTGCCCGCGACCGCGCCCGATCTGATTCCCGGCGTGTGGCCCCCCGCGGCACCCGAATTCGTCCCCGGCGCGCCTCCTCCGGCGCCGCTCTGGGCCGACACGTGGCGTGGCATCGCCAAGGAGAACCCCGTGCTCGTGCAGATGCTCGGGATGTGTCCTACGATGGCCGTCACCAATGTGCTCGCGAACGGCATCGCAATGGGCGTCGCGACGATGTTCGTGCTCGTCGGCTCGGGGCTCTGCGTTTCGCTCCTACGGAAGTACATCGCGCACGAGGTGCGGATTACCTCATACATCCTCATCATCGCGACTTTCGTGACGCTCGCCGACCTGATCCTGGCAGCGAGTTTCCCTGAGATCAGCAAGGCGCTGGGGCCGTTCATACCGCTCATCGTCGCCAACTGTCTGCTGCTCGGTCGCGCCGAAGCGTTCGCGGCGAAAGTCGGACCGGTGCGCGCGGTGGCTGACGGAATGGGGATGGGAATTGGCTTCACACTCTCGCTCGCGGCGATGAGCGCGGTCCGAGAGCTGCTCGGCCGTGGCTCGCTGCTTGGCTTCGACATTCTCGGGGCCCGCTGGGAGCCGTGGGTCTTCATGGTTCTTCCCGCGGGCGGCTTCTTTACGCTCGGCCTGCTGCTGATCACCGTGGCGTGGATCGACGAACTCCGGCGCAAACGCCGCATGGTGGCGGCAAAATGAGCAATCTCGCCTGGATCTTCGTCTCCACTCTGCTGGTGAACAACTTCACGCTAGTGATGTTCCTCGGGCTCTGCTCGTTCTTCGGTGTCACAGCCAAGATCGAGACGGCGTGGCGGCTCGGGCTGGCTAACACGTTCGTGCTGATCATCACCGCGGTGAGCGCCTGGATACTTAACACTTACATCCTGACTCATACGCCGTACCTGCGCACGATTGCCTTCATCGTCGTGATCGCGTCGGCGGTGCAGATCGTCGAGATGGGCGTGAAGAAGTATCTGCCAGTGCTATTCCGCCAACTCGGCATCTACCTGCCGCTCATCACCACTAACTGCGCGATTCTCGGGCTGGCGCTCTTCCAGACGAGCCGGCACTACACCTTCGTCGAAGGGCTCGTCTTCGCGCTTGGAGCAGGTTTCGGGTTGACCCTCGCGCTGTCGCTGCTGGCGTCGATTCGCGAACGAATGGAAGTGGCGGACGTTCCCGTAGTCGCCCGACGGATGGGATTGGTGCTCGTCGCCGCCAGCTGTCTCTCGCTGGCATTCATGGGGTTCGCGGGGATGGGAAGCCAATGATCGACACAATTATCGCAATGGTTTTGATGGCCCTGCTGTTCGTGCTGTTCGGCGCGATCAAGTACCGCGGCTGTACCGGACATTGCGGGGGATGCACCGGCGCCTGTGGGCGCCACACCGAAGGAGTTGACGATGTCGCGTGACCCGTTGATTCGCCGGCATCTGGACCGCCGCGAATTCCTGACCGTAGGCACGGGCGTGTTCGTGGCGCTCTCGTTTCCGCTGGCGCTGCGGCGGCATATATCGCTCGTGAAGCGCTCGGTGCCGTTGATGGGCACGATCGCGGAGATCCAGGTGGCGCACCAGGACGAGCGGTTCGCCGAGGATGCCATCGATGCGGCGATCGCCGAGCTGCAGTGGGTGGAGCGGACGATGACCCGCTTCCGCAGCGACTCCGACATTGGCCGCGCCAACCTCGGTGCCGGGCGCGACGGTGTGCGGGTGTCGCACGAGACTGCCTTCGTGATCGCGGCCGCGCTCCGGGCATCGTCGGTGAGCAACGGCCGGTTCGATCCTGCCGTTGGCGCGGCGTCAGAATTATGGGATGTGCTCAATCGCCACGAGCCACCCGCGGGCGATCGCGTGCAGCGACTGGCGGCGCGGGGCTTCTGGCGCAAGATCGATGTTGCAGAGGGACTCGGTTCGCCGCGGGTGCGATTCGACGACCCGGATCTGCACGTCGACCTCGGTGCCATCGCCAAGGGCTACGGAATCGATCGCGCCACTGCGGTGCTGCGGTCGCGCGGCGTCAAGCACGCGATCGTTACCGTCGGCGGCGATCTGTTCGCGCTCGGGAATTCGCCCGAGGGAGAACCGTGGACCGTCGGCATACGCTCACCGCACGACGAGCATGCATTGGCAGCCACCCTTCGCGTCAGCGATCGCGCGGTGGCGACATCCGGCGACTACGAGCGGTTCTTCATGTGGCACGGCATGCGGTATCACCACCTCATCGATCCTGCGACGGCCGCGCCGCGCCTAACACCCTTTCACAGCGCGACTGTGCTCGCGAACCGCTGCATCGACGCCGACGCCGCATCGACGTCGGTGTTCGGGCTGCCACGCGACGCCGCACTCGTGATCGCGCGACGGATCGACGCGAGCGCGGACGTAATTCCATTGACGTGACGAGATATGTGAACGGACCGGTAATGCACCAATAACCGCGCTGCGGTGATACCGACGCGCAGGAACCAGGAGGTTCCAATGAGAACCATCAATGCCTACTGCTCGGCGTGCGACCACGATGTCAGCCTCGTCCTTACCGACGAGCCAGCGCAGGACGCCCCCTCACCAATTCACGATCGCGAGGTCGTTTGTCTGGAGATCGGGGAGCATTGCTCCGGTGCGCTGTGCCCGGTCGGCGCGGTGCCAACAATGGTGATGGCGGCACGCCTTGTACGAAACGGACTCCAGACGCAGATGCAGCCGATTGTTAAAGGCCATTGCCCTGCCTGCGACAACCAGACCGATTTCGTGATCGTCAGTCGCGAGTATTGTATCTGCTCACAGTGCGGGACGACAACGAAGCGGGACGCGGTCGATTTCGAAGGTCCCGCCATTTTCGGTGAGGGAGGACTGAATCCCGCGGGCTAGCCAAACCTGCGTCACACACTCACTCGCAGCTCACATTAGCTGGAGACTTCCCAAGCTTCGCTCTCCGTTACCTCCCTCACGGATCCGTTCGGCCACGGTGCTGCTCGATCCAGCACCCACTGTGTTGTAACGAACGTCGCACTGAGATCGTTCGCTTGACATTCTGCCGCTGCGTCCTAGCGTTTGTTTCGCTGTCTGGCGCTCTCAGGCGCTGGTCCGCGTGACCCTTTCCCGCCACCCTCTCTTCAAGGACGGATCAGATGCGAATCGTTTCACGGGCAGTTGTTGTATTCGCAGCTGTATCGGTCGTCGGATGCGAGAGATCGACTTTCGTCCAGCCTGAACACCAGGA
>JADGQU010000399.1 GCA_017881545.1 Gemmatimonadaceae bacterium | reverse complement strand
CCGTACGTTCGGGCTCGGGTCCGGGGTCGTAGACGTGAAGGTCTGTGCGGTCGACGACACATGGTCGGGTCTCAAGTTCGTACGCAGGTTGAAGGATCGCTGATATCGCGCAGGTCGTGCGTAGGGGATTATCTTCTCCCGATGATCGACCCGATTGCGCGAGCTCCGAATTGAGATCCGTTGACGCGCTCCTCGCGGGCCTGGTGGACTACGCGGGCCTTTTTCCACCCGCCAGCGAAGACATGCGACCGGCTCTCGAGAGTTACGCTTCGTACTTCGAGAGCGAGGATCGAGAGGCGCTTGGCCGCTTCATCGTCCCGATCTCGCGTCTGAAGGAGCTCGAAGAGGCCGGCAGCGACCTCATGCCGCGACGCTCGGGATCCGATCCGTGGCGCTTGAGCGTTCTCGTCGCAGCGGATGTGCGCGCCGCGGCTGACGAGATGGTAAAGTTCAATCGCCGACATTCCCAGGAATCAAAGGATGGTCACGCTGTGATCGATGTTGCCGAGCTCAAGGCGAGCACGGCGGATGAGATCAGGCATCAGCGGCGCGATCTGCCGCCCGGATTGACAGCGTATTTCGAGATCCCCATCACGCCTGATGTTTCTCCGCTCGTGAAGACCATTGCACAAGTCGGTGCGCGGGCGAAGGTTCGTACCGGCGGAGTAACACCCGAAGCATTTCCTGCGGCCGAGGCCGTCATCGACTTCATTGCAGTGTGTAGGCGCGAAGCTGTCCCCTTCAAGGCCACTGCGGGACTCCACCATCCGGTTCGCGGCGAGTACCGCCTGACCTATGAATCGGGCAGTCGCACGGGATTGATGTACGGGTTTCTCAATGTGTTCGTAGCCGCGGCGCTCTTGTACGTAGGTGAGAGCGAGGACACGGCGCTCTCCGCGCTCCAGGAAAGCGACGCGTCAGCGTTCACTTTCGCGGACGACGCGATTCAGTGGCGTGACAAGCGCGTCGGGCTTGAGCAAATTCTGGCTTCCCGCTCGGAGTTTGCAATCTCCTTCGGGTCCTGCTCATTTCGAGAGCCCGTCGAAGAGCTCGCAGACCTCACCCGCACCGCGAGATCCACCGTCCAGTGAATCAGACGCACGATCCGGCACTCACGTCGTGGATAGAATCCGCGAACTTGCCCGACACGGATTTCCCGATCCAGAATCTTCCCTTCGGCGTATTCTCGCGGAAAGGCGATTCGGAGCGGCGGGTCGGTGTGGCAATCGGTGACCAGATCGTGGATATCGGAGAAGCGCTCAGCGCGAATCTGTGGAGTGGAAACGCGCGCGATGTGGCCCGGTCGTGCGACCGGCCCACGCTCAACGAGCTGATGCGGGCGCCCAGAAAATCTCTGTCGGAGTTTCGGGCACGACTGAGCGAGCTGTTGGCGGGCACGCCCGGTGACGACAGCGAGATCAACCCCCTGCCGCCCGGAGCTCTCGTTCCGATGGCCGAAGCCGACATGTTTACCGCGGCCGAGATCGGCGACTACACGGACTTCTACGCCTCGATCTACCACGCGACCAATGTCGGCAAGCTTTTTCGTCCCGACAGTCCGCTGCTTCCGAACTACAAGCACGTGCCGATCGGTTACCACGGACGCGCGTCGTCGATCGTCATCAGCGGCACTGAAGTGACGAGGCCAAAGGGCCAGACCATGCCGCCGGGAGCCACGGTTCCGAAATTCGGACCGACGGAGATGCTCGATTACGAGGCCGAGGTGGGGTTTTTCGTGGGACAGGGCAACGAGCAGGGCGCGGCCGTGCCGATCGACGAAGCGGAGGACCACATCTTCGGGATCTGTCTCGTCAACGACTGGTCCGCGCGCGACATCCAGTCGTGGGAGTACCAGCCACTCGGTCCATTTCTGTCCAAGAATTTCGCGACCACGATTTCGCCCTGGGTCGTGACGTGGGAGGCGCTCGAGCCGTTTCGTGTGCCCGCGTTCTTCCGGCCGCGGAGCGATCCGCAGCCGCTGCCCTACCTCTTTTCGGAGAAGGATAAGAACGAGGGCGGCATCGATCTCAACGTCGAGGTCTACATCAGATCGATGATGATGCGGGAAGGGCGGCTGCGGCCCTCGCGCCTCAGCTCGGCCTCGCTGGCCGACATGTACTGGACCGCGGCGCAGATGCTCACGCACCACACGAGCGGCGGCTGCAACCTTCAGCCTGGCGATCTCTTCGCCAGCGGCACTGTCTCTGGACCCGACCCGGCGTCGCAGGGGTGCCTGCTCGAGCTGACGCGCCGTGGCGCTGAGCCGATCGTGCTCCCGACCGGAGAGGAGCGGAAATTCCTCCACGACGGAGACGAGATCATCCTGCGCGCCTACTTCCAGCGCGAGGGAGCGGCCCGCATCGGTCTCGGCGAGTGCGCTGGACTCATAGTCGCATCTCCACGACGATAGCACTTACGCTTAAGCGATATCGAAGTCACGAAGCTTACCCTCAATCGATGTCGATGTCACGAAACGGGCGCGAGCCCCTGTACGTCGTCCGCAATTCGCCGATTCACGGCCGCGGCGTGTTCGCGGCGCGCTACATCCGAGCGGGAACGCGCATCGTCGAGTACACGGGCGAGCGAATCAGCAACCGCGAGGCGGACCGCCGCTATGACGACACGAGGATGAAGAGGCACCACACGTTCCTTTTCACGCTGGACAAAAAGACGGTGATTGACGGCGCGATCGCGACGGGCGGTGGAGACGCGAGCTACATCAACCACTCCTGCGATCCGAATTGCGAGGCGATCATCACCGGCAAGAAGATCTTCATCCACGCGCTTCGGGGGATTTACCCCGGCACCGAGCTCGCCTACGACTACCAATACGAGCGAACCGGTCGGGGTGACGCGAAGCTCGAGAAGTTCTACTTCTGCAAGTGCGGGGCGGACAATTGTCGTGGGAGCATCATGAAGCCATCAAAGAAAAAACGCTCGCGT
>JADGQU010000104.1 GCA_017881545.1 Gemmatimonadaceae bacterium | reverse complement strand
TGAGTCGGTATCCGGACGGGCCAGCGTGCTGCTGTTGCCCTGGGTGCCCGATTCGACCGCATCAGGCGGCTACCTGTAGCTCCGGAGCGCACTTACCTTGCGCCAATGCCGCTCCCACAACTGCTCTCGATCCTCGAGTCTCTGGGCGAATTCCGGGAGCTGTTGAGCGATCTTCCCGGGCCCGCCGCGCGCCGCGTTCTGGGCGGCCTTCACGGATCGAGCGACGCCGTTGTGCTCGCTTCTCTCTCCAGGAATCTTACGCGCCGGCTCTTCGTGGTGTTGAACGACGACATCGCGGGAGCCGAACGCTGGCTGGCCGATCTGACCACGCTCGTGGAGCCCGAGGGAGTTGCCTTCTACCCCCCTCGGGAGAGCTTCGGTGAAGCGGAGGCCCACGCGGAAGTCGCCGGCGAAAGGGTCGAGACGCTCGAGAGAATCGGCCGCGGGAACCTTCGAGTCGTCGTAACCACGAGCCGGGCGTTGCTCGAGCGGACCCAGCTTCCGCGCGCGCTGGCTTCGGCGCGGCTGGAGCTGCGAAAGGGAGACACTCGACGGCCCGAGGAGCTGGCCGCACACCTCGAAGCCATTGGCTTCGAGCGCGTCCCCATGGTTGAGGACGTCGCGCAGTTCAGCGTGCGCGGAGGGATCTTCGACATTTACAGTTTTGGAATGGCGGAGCCGGCGCGGCTCGAGTTCTGGGGGGACGACATCACAGAGCTGCGCCACTTCGACCTGCTGACCCAGAGATCTACCCGGGATGCATCCGTCGCGCTCATCCTTCCCGTCGACGGACAGATCAGCACGGGAGACGTCGAGCCTGAGCGCTCGTCCATACGCGCACTGTTTCCGCCGGACACGCTATTCGTGCTGCCGAGCGGGACGCACGTGAAGCCGGAGCTGGAGCGAACCTGGGCGGAGGCGCAGCACCACATCAACCTCGCCCGCCGCCGGGGAGAAGACACTCCCAGCCGAGACGAGCTGTTCGAGTCTCCGGAGACCACGCTTCGGGCGCTTTGGGAATACGGAACGATCGATCTGTCCGGCGACGATGCGCGCCTCGTCTTTCCGTTCAGGGCGCCCGAAGAAATTCAGCGCGACATGAAGCGGCTGAAGCAGATTGTCGCCGACGGAATTCCGACGACGATCCTCTGCGACAACGCCGGGCAGGCCGAGCGTCTCGACGAGCTCCTGAACGACGACCGCGTCTCGCCGGCGCAGCTCGCTATCGGCGTCCTCGATGGCGGCTTCGTCATTCCGCCGCGCGGGATGTTCGCGGGATATCGCGTACTCACCGATCACGAAATCTTTCGCCGCGAGCGGCGCTTTCGCCGGGCGCGGCGGTATGCCACCGGCGTCGCTCTCGAGAGTCTGACAGCGCTGAAATCGGGCGACTACGTCGTGCATCTCGAGCACGGAATCGGGATCTATCGCGGCATTGAGACCATGTTCGTACAGGAGAGCACGGTCGAAGTTGCCGTGATCGAGTACGAGGGCGGCGACAGGCTCAACGTTCCGCTCTACCGCGTCGATCAGATCGAGCGATACCGGTCCGCCGCCGACATCAGCTCCGACGCTCCGCCACCGCGCTTGCACGCGCTCGGCGGGAAACGCTGGGCGACGCAGCGGGACAAGACGCGCGCCGCGATTCAGGAGATGACGGTCGAGCTCCTCGACCTGTACGCCCGCCGCAAGGTCGCGACGAGACCTCCCCATCTGCCCGACACTGTGTGGCAGCGTCAGCTCGAATCGTCGTTTCTCTTCGAGGATACTCCCGACCAGCGCACGGCTACCACGGACGTGAAGGGCGACATGGAGCGTCCGCGGCCAATGGATCGCCTGCTGGTAGGCGACGTCGGCTATGGCAAGACGGAGATCGCCGTGCGCGCGGCGTTCAAGGCAGTGCAGTCCGGACGGCAGGTGGTAGTGCTGGTGCCGACGACGATCCTTGCCGAGCAGCACGCGCGAACCTTCGGCGAGCGGCTTGCGGATTTCCCGTTGAGGGTGGAGACACTGAGTCGCTTTCAGACGCCGAAGGAGCAGGCGGTGGTGCTCGCCGATCTCAAGGTTGGGAAAGTCGACGTAGTGATCGGCACGCACCGGCTGCTGAGCGCGGACGTCGCTTTCTCCGAGCTTGGATTGATCGTCGTTGACGAGGAGCACCGCTTCGGTGTCAAACACAAGGAACGCCTCAAGAGGCTGCGACTCGACACCGATGTACTTACGCTGACCGCCACGCCGATTCCGCGCACGCTCCATCTCTCGCTGGCCGGCCTCCGCGACATGACACTGATGCAAACCCCGCCTCGTGACCGGTCGCCGGTGCTCACCTACGTCGAGCCCTGGGACGATGGCTTGATCGACGAGGGCATTTCGCGCGAACTCGATCGTGGCGGCCAGGTTTTCTTCGTGCACAACCGCATCGAGACAATCGACGGAATGGCGGAGCACATCCGCCACGTCGTGCCGCGCGCGCGCATCGGCGTCGGACACGGGCAGATGCGAGAGCGCGAGCTGGAGGAAGTCATGCGCAAATTCGTCGATGGCGAGATCGACGTCCTCGTCTCGACGATGATCGTGGAGTCGGGTCTCGACGTTCCCAACGCCAACACGATGTTCGTCAACCGCGCCGACACGTTCGGCCTGGCGCAGCTGTATCAGCTCCGCGGCAGGGTCGGCCGCTCGCACCGCCGGGCGAGCTGCTATCTGTTGGTGCCGGACTCCATCGACGAGGACGCGAACCGCCGCCTCACCATTCTGGAGCACCATACGCAGCTCGGAGCCGGGTACCAGATCGCGCTCAAGGATCTCGAGCTGCGCGGCGCCGGCAATCTTCTTGGGCCCGAGCAATCGGGGTTCGTGCACGCCGTCGGGTTCGACATGTATCTACGGATGCTCGACGAGACCGTGAAACGCCTTCTCCGCGGGGACGACGCTCCGCGGCTCCAGCCATCCGAGATCTCGCTCGACGTGCCGTCCTATCTTCCCGACGAGTACATCAATTCCCAGGACGTGAAGCTCGACATCTACAGGCGGCTCACCCACGTAACCGACGCCGCTGAGATAGAGGCCCTCAAGGAGGAAGTGCGGGACCGCTTCGGAGTACTTCCGGAACCAGCGCGAAACTTCTTTGCCACCGCCTTGCTGAGACTCCTGGGAGGCGCGTCAGATATCCAGTCTTTGCTGGTGCGCGGAAACGAGGCCCGTATTACCTTTCGCGAGCACGCGGTGCCCCGTATGAAGGGGATTTCGGCGGCGTTCCACGAGGTACAGTTCCAGGCGGAAGTGCGACGCGCGCATCCGCTGTCACTCAAGCTCACCCGGCTTGGAGGAGCTGAGATGCTCGATGGACTTGTCCGTGCCCTGACTACACTGCGTCCCACCTGACAGCTAACCCGCACGACGGAACCATGAAACGCAATATCGCTCTCGCCGCTGTAGCGGCTTTTTCACTTTCGGCCTGCTCCGGACTCAAGGACGCCCTCAACGCCCACACAGACTGGGTCGCCCGCGCCGGAAGCGCGGAGCTCACGGTCACCAAGCTCGCCAATCTGCTGGGTAAATCGCGCGCGCCGATTCGCAAGGACATCGCCAAGTCGATCGCGAACGTGTGGGTCGATTACCAGCTGCTCGGCGTCGCCGCGGCGCACAGCGATTCGCTCAGCGATACCAAGGTGATCGACGAGGCGATGTGGCCGGCAATCGCCAATCTGAAAGCACGGAAGTGGTACGACGTCGTGTCGAAAGGGTGGGGCGTCGAAGACACCGCCGCCGCCAAGCGCCTGTGGGATAGCGGTCAGGTTCTCGCCGCCGATCACATCCTTCTGCTCACGCAGAATATGAACGACGCGCAGAAGGCGGGCGTCAGGAAGAAGATCGACGCGATCCGCGCGAAGGTGACTCCGGCCAATTTCGCGGCCACCGCCACCGCCAACAGCCAGGACCCGCAATCAGCGCGTCAGGGAGGATCGCTCGGAATTTTCCCGAAGGGCACGAATGTTCCCGCGTTCGAGAATGCGCTCCTCGCGCTCAAGCCGGGAGAAATCTCCCCGGTCATTCAGACCCAGTACGGATACCACATCATCCACCGGCCAACCTACGACCAGGTCAAGGGCCAGCTGCTGGCCGCGTCGAAGGGACGAAGCGTCGCTGTGGCCGAGAGCACGTACCTCGCCAAGCTCGAGGCGAACGGCAAGATCGAAGTCAAGAAGGACGCGGCCGCGACCGTGAGAGCGCTTGGAAATGATCCCGATGCATACCGTCGCGACAACACAGTGCTGGCCACATCGAGCGCCGGGAAATTCACGACGTCCCGCCTCGTCGGATGGCTGGAGACGCTACCGCCGCAGGCGCGCGTCCTCGATCAGATCAAGCAGTCGCCCGATTCGCTTCTCCTCCAGCTGGTTCGGAATTTCGTCAAGAACGAGCTGGTGCTGAAGCAGGCTGACAGCGCCAAGCTTCAGGCCGATCCCGCGGAGCTGGCGCAGCTCCACGCGAGCTTCACCAACGCCGTTCGCTCCGCGTGGGCGCAGCTCGGCGTGCCGCCGACCGCGCTGGCGGACAGCGCCAAGAGCGAGGGTGACCGCGAGAAGCTGGCGGCCAAACGTATCGACGATTATTTCACGCGCATGGTGCAGGAGCAGGCGCCGTTCGTGCCGGTTCCGACCCCGCTCTCGAACATTCTGCGCGAGAAGTTCAAGTACTCCTTCAACGATGCGGGCTTTGACCGTGTAGTGCAGGAAGCGGCCAGGATCCGCAGCTCTGCTGACTCGGCGCGGTCGGCGTCTCAGCCGTCGACGGCGGTTCCGTTGGGGAATCAGCCGGTCCCGGCTCCGCAGACTTCGTCCTCGACTCCTCCGGGCGGGAAGAAGTGATCGAACCACGATTCAGTCGCGGGGTACGATCAGGGATGATCAAGCGATTCATCGTTGTCATTGCGGTGCTCGCGCCAATTGGGATTGGAGCGCAGACACCAGCCGCGGCGGCGCAAGCCGTGCCGCCGTCTCTGCCCATCGATCGCGTCGTCGCGATCGTTGGCGATCAGCCGGTTCTCTGGAGCGACGTACTCACCACCATCAATCAGCGTAGAGCGCAGGGCCTGGTGCTTCCGACCGATTCCGTCGGCCAGGCCACTCTCGCCCACACAGTGCTGGGCGAGCTCGTGGACGAGGAGATTCTCGTTCAGAAGGCGAAGGAGATGAAGCTCGAGGTGGTAGATGCCGAGATCACCTCGGCCGCCGACCGCCAGATCAAATCGGTTCGCGCACAGTTCCAGTCGGACGACGAGTACCGTGCCGAGCTCAAGAAAGCGGGGCTCGGGGCGCCCGAAGAGTATCGCAAGGGGCTCGTCGAGCAGTACAGGCGTCAGAACCTCCAGCAGAAAGCGTTCACCGAGCTGAAGAAGAAGGCCAAGCCGGTCAACGTCACCGAGGAGGACATAACGGCGGCGTTCGAGCGCAGCCGCTCCGATCTTCAGAAACGCCCCGCGACTGTGACGTTCAGACAGATCGTCGTAGCACCGCACGCATCGCCGGCCGCAAAGGCAAAGGCCAAAGCGCACATCGATTCGGTGCTGGTCGAAGTCAGAAAGGGCGGGGACTTCGAGCAGATCGCCAAGCGCGAGTCGATGGACCCGGGCACCAAGCAGCTCGGAGGCGACCTCGGCTGGAATCGACGCGGGAGTGGTCTCGTTCCGGAGTTCGAGATGATGATGTTCGCGCTGCGGCCGGGAGAAGTGAGCCCGGTAATCGAAACGGCATTCGGCTATCACATCATCAAGGTCGATCGCGTGCAGTCGGCCGAAGTCAAAGCGCGGCACATCCTGATCGCGCCGGTGATCGACTCCGCTGACGTCGCGGCTGCCAAGGTCGAGGCTGACTCGGTGGCTGCGCAGTGGCGGCGCGGGGTGGCCTACGACACGCTCGTCGCGAAGCACCACGATCCGACGGAAGAGAAGGGCGTGCTCCAGCCGTTCCCCCGTGATTCGCTGCCGGTGTCATACACGGCCGCCGTGACGGGCGCCAAGGCCGGCGACATCACGAGCCCTTTCCAGCTGGCGAATCCGCGCGGGCAGCCCAAGTACGCCGTTCTCCAGATAGTTACGGCGACAGACGCTGGCGAGTACAAGGAGAGCGAGATCCGCGATCAGATCCGCGCCCAGCTTGCGGACGAGAGATCGATCAGGCAGCTGCTCGACGACATGCGGAAGCAGACCTACGTGTCGCTCAGGATGTAGATGGCGAAAGCGCGTCTTGCCATGACCGTGGGGGATCCCCGCGGAATTGGGCCCGAGATCGTCGCCAAAGCGCTCGCTGACTCACGGGTCGGCGAGCGCTGTGACATTGTGGTGGTCGGTCCGGAGGGAACGAACGTCGACGTCGGAGAATCCATAGGCCGCTGGCGCCCCGAAGGCGGCGCCGCGCTCGCCGGCAAACTGAGCGGCCTCGCGATCGAGCGGGCGGTCCAGATCTGTATTGCGGGCGATGTCGGTGGCATCGTGACTGCTCCGATAGACAAATCAGCGCTGCACCTGGGCGGGTATGATTATCCCGGGCACACGGAAATGCTGGGACATCTCACTGGCGTTCCCGTAGCGATGATGCTCGCGTCGGACAAGCTTCGAGTCGTTCTCGCGACGACGCACATTCCTCTCCGCGACGTCCTTCAGAAGCTGACCGCTGACCTTATAACCCAGGTAGCCGGGATCACGCGCAAAGGACTACAGGACTGGTTCGGCATGGCCGAGCCGCGGATCGCGCTGTGCGCGCTGAATCCGCACGCTGGCGACAGCGGGAGATTCGGCGACGAGGACTCGAAGCTACTTGCTCCCGCCGCGCGCGCCGCGGGAATCGACGGGCCATTCCCGGCCGACACGGTTTTCGTGCGCGCGATGCGCGGCGAATTCGATGCTGTGATCGCTCCCTATCATGATGTCGGCATGACGGCGATCAAGGTCGCGTCGTTCGGGAGCGCGGTGAACGTGACGCTTGGCCTTCCATTTCCCCGCACGTCACCGGATCACGGTACCGCGCTCGACATCGCAGGCCTGAATCGCGCCGATCCGTCGAGCCTGATCGCCGCTACGCTTTTGTGTGCGTCGATTGCGGCTCGAGGTCAGTCGCGCGGCGGTCGCCCAGCGAATGGAGATCGACCGACAGAGACTCGATCCTCCGTCCGTCCATCTCACGAACGGTAAAGATCGCGCCGCCGGCGATCACGCGGTCGCCGACGACGGGAAGCCGGCCCAGCACACCGAATACGTAGCCGCCGATCGTGGTGTAGTCCTCATCGGGGAGAGTGAGGGTGAAATGCTCGTTCAGCTCACCGATGTGCGTGCTCCCCGGCACCAGGGTTTGCCCCGCCCGCGTGTGGAGCGGAGCTTCGGCATCCTCCGGCGTGTCGTACTCGTCGAGAATCTCGCCCACGATCTCCTCGAGCAGGTCTTCCATCGTTACGACGCCCGCCGTCCCGCCGTACTCGTCGAGCACGACCGCCATATGCTCCTTGAGCCGCTTGAAATCGGCGAGCACCTCTTC
>JADGQU010000398.1 GCA_017881545.1 Gemmatimonadaceae bacterium | reverse complement strand
CTGGAGGGCGCCGGACGCATCGTCGCCGAACGCGTCCCCTCCCTCGATGAGATTTTCGTCGCCTATGTCGGCGCGGCCTCGGCTCCGGACGCATAAAATCATGCGCTCACACGCCGCCGCAATCGCCTGGGAATTCCGACAGCGGCATCGCTGGGGACTGATGGCCCTCGCCATCTCCCTGCTCGTTCTCGCGACCATCAAGCCCCTGATCCTCGGGCCGGGTCAGCGCGTCGACTTTGATGAGGAGAGTTTTGCCCTCGTGGTGGTCGTGCCGCTGACGGCGACGTTCCTGTATTTGCTGGCGGTGTTCAGCTTCGGCCTTTCCGGCGACCTCGTCGCGCGCCAGTCGATGTATCCCCCCCGCATGTTCACGCTGCCGGTGACGACCGCCGCGCTGGCGGGGTGGCCGATGCTCTACGGCACAGCGGCCATGGCGCTGCTCTGGCTGGCCACGAGGCTATTCGCAGTGTGGCCGTCGGGAGTGGACATACCGATAGTCTGGCCGGCGCTCCTGGCCGCGTCGCTTCTGGCCTGGACGCAGGCGCTGACGTGGATGCCTTACCCTTTGCCGGGGCTGCGTGTGATCGTCACCGTGCTGTGGCTTGCCGTGATCGACGCCGTGGTTCTCCTGGCGCTCCATTTCAAAGCCTCCGAGCCCGTGATGCTGGCCATCCTGGCGCCGCACGTTCCCCTGGCCTATCTCACCGCCCGCTTCGCGGTTGCCCGGGCCCGCCGCGGCGACGTGCCCGATTGGATGTGGAGCGGCGCGCACTTCGGCCGCCGAGGCGCGGATGTCCTGCCGCGTTGGCGAGGGCGTTTTCCGTCGCCCGGCCGCGCTCAGGCGTGGTTCGAGTGGCGGCGGCATGGCCGGTCGCTTCCGGCGCTCGTGGCCATCCTCCTGCCGTTCGAGCTGGCCCTGCTATTCGTCTTCCGCGACACGCCGGAAATCGTCTTCGAGATCCTCGTCGGCGTTCTGCTCACGCCACCCTTCATGGCCGCCTTCGTCGCCGCGACGGTCAGCAGGTCGAATCCTCATGCCGGCGATTCCCATGGCCTGACGCCGTTCATCGCCACGCGGCCGCTGACCAGCGCTTCGCTCATCGCCGCCAAGCTGAAAGCGACGATCTGGAGCACTGTTGCCGCGTGGCTGCTGGTGATCGTCGCCCTCCCCGTGGCCTTGAGCCTCTCAGGCACCTCTCCCCTGGTGATCGAATGGACGCGTCACCTCGTCGAAGCCGCAGGGACGCCCCGGGCGATCGCCATCGTCCTCGTTGGATTCACGGGACTCCTGGCATCGACGTGGAAGCAGCTCGTGAGCAGCCTGTACATCGGCATGAGCGGCCGCGAATGGGTCGTCAAGGCCAGCCTGTTTGTTGCCCTGTCGCTGCTCGCCATCATCGTGCCGCTCGCCCATTGGGTCATCGGTAACAGAGTCGTGATGGCCGCGTTGTGGAACGCGTTACCCTGGATCGCCGCTGTTCTGGTCTCGTTCAAATTATCCGCCGCTGTCTGGATCGCCATGCGCCTCCATGACAGCCGGCTCGTCAGCGACCGCATGCTCGTCATCGGCGCGGCCTCGTGGGATGTCGCCGTTCTCGCGCTCTATGGCCTCCTCGTGTGGCTCCTCCCCGCGCTGCTCTTCCGGAGCTACTTGCTCGCACTCGTCGCCATCCTGGAAGTCCCCCTGGCGCGACTATCCGCGGCGCCGCTGGCGCTCGCATGGAATCGACATCGGTGAGCAGGAGAACGACGGTCATCGGCGCAGTCCTGGTTCTCGTCGCCCTGCCTGCGGTGTTGGCGCTGACGGGCGCGGTGACTTTCATCGCCCGGAACCGGAACAACGGCTCCATCGTCTCCTCGGGCCAGAAGCGGGAGTACCTGCTCTATGTCCCGGGGAGCTACGACCCTAGGAAACCGGCGCCGCTCGTCATCAGCTTGCACGGCGCGGGGGGCTGGCCGGTCCAGCAAATGGAGTTGAGCGAGTGGAACCGCCTGGCCGAGAGTGAGGGGTTCCTTGTCGTCTACCCGTCGGGAATGGAGAGCGCTGGACCCAGGATCTGGCACGTGGACAGCGGAGGCGTTCTGGGGAGGGATGTCACCTTCATCTCGGACCTGATCGACAAGCTGGAGGCCAGCTACAACATCGACCCCTCGAGGATCTACGCAAACGGCTTTTCCAATGGCGGAGGCATGTCGTTCGCGCTCTCGTGCACGCTGTCGAATCGGATCGCGGCGGTCGGGATGGTGGGCGCTGCTCAAACGCTGCCGTGGAGCTGGTGTACAGACCACAGGGCGGTGCCGATGATTGCGTTTCATGGCACCGCGGACCGGATGGCTCCCTACCACGGCGGGGCATCGTGGGTATCCCAGAGGCCGTTTCCCGCCGTCCCGACATGGGCGGCGAACTGGGCCCGAAGAAACCGCTGCGGACCCCACCCCCTCGAATCGGCGGTGGCGGCCGATGTCACTTGCCGCGAATACACACACTGCGCCGACGACGCGGCCGTGGTGCTCTACACGATCGAGGGAGGAGGTCATACCTGGCCCGGCGGCAAGCCACTGCCGGAGTGGTTCGTCGGACCCACCACCCGAAACATCGACGCAACGCGCCAGATGTGGGCGTTCTTTCGTGCCCACCCACTTCCGAGGAAGTCGCAAGGTCGCAACCGATGTCTCCGCGTCTCGCCGCGCGAACTTGGAGTGACGTACGACACCGGCGAGCGGTTCTCGCAGCTCCGCGAGCAGTTCTTCTCGATGCGAGAGTCGCTTTAAGCCGCGAAGCGGCGACATCTAAGTAGCCCAACGCGTGAGGGTCTGTTGCCCAACGCCGGTTTGACTGGTATCACGTCTACACGCTCGCACAACGAGCACGCTGGAGGCGTGCCGGAAATTAGCCGGTGGCAAGCGCCTTTGGCGCGCCGCCACCGGAACCGAGCGGCAAGGACAGTCGACCCCG
>JADGQU010000397.1 GCA_017881545.1 Gemmatimonadaceae bacterium | reverse complement strand
AATCCCGTCGGCTCGATCGCCGCTGCCCATCCGGATAGCGTTCTGACGCACCAGCTTGAACAGACCCATATTCTGCTCGCCGCCCTGATCAAGGACGCGAAGAGTAATCCGCTGCGTTACATCAGATTCTGACTTGACCGCTTTTTTCGTCACGGTTACCTTCGAGATGAATCACGCGCGGTGACGCGCGGCTCTACCCCCTTCCTCTCCGCACGAAGCTCCACCCAACCTCCGCACTTTCCGAGCTCCCCCCGGCTCGGGTTCGCAGCAGACTCCTACCTCATTTCTCTCCCCCTCCCCACAGCGTGGATATCGCCGAGTTAAAGCGAAAATCCGTGACCGAGCTCCAGGAGATGGCCGACGGGCTCAAGATTGACGGCTCGTCGGGTCTCCGGAAGCAGGATCTCATCTTCCAGATCGAGCAGAATCTGCTTGATACGGACATCATGCTGCACGGTGATGGCGTACTCGAGATCCTGCCCGAGGGCTATGGTTTTTTGCGGAGCCAGGACTGGAGCTACCTGCCGGGTCCGGACGACATCTATGTCTCGCCATCGCAGATAAAGCGGTTTGGCTTGAGGACGGGCGATGACATCCGTGGACAAGTACGGCCGCCCAAGCCGTGGGAGCGGTACCTGGCGCTGCTCAAGGTCGAGAGCGTCAACGCCGAAGATCCCGAGAAGGCGAAGGATCGCGTCCCGTTCGACAACCTGCGTCCGCAATATCCCGACGAGAGACTTCGCCTCGAGACCAAGGATGGCGATCTCAGCATGCGCGTCATGGATCTCATGGCGCCGATCGGAAAGGGGCAGCGCGGAATCATCGTCTCCCCGCCGCGGGCGGGAAAGACGATCCTGCTGCACAAAATGGCGAACGCGATCGCCGAGAATCATCCTGAGGTCACGATCATCGTGCTGCTGATCGACGAGCGGCCGGAGGAAGTGACCGAGATGATCGCGAGCACCACGCGCGCGGAAGTCGTGAGCTCCACGTTCGATGAGGGAGCAGCGCGTCACGTGCAGGTCTCGGACATGGTGCTCGAAAAGGCGAAGCGGCTGGTCGAGCACGGCAAGGATGTAGTGATCCTGCTCGATTCACTCACGCGCTTTGCCCGCGCGCACAACACTGTCGCGCCGCAGTCCGGAAAGATTCTGTCGGGAGGCGTCGACGCCAGCGCGCTCCACAAGCCGAAGCGGTTCTTCGGATCGGCGCGCAACATTGAGGGTGGCGGCTCGCTCACGATCATAGCGACGGCCCTCACCGAGACCGGCTCGCGCATGGACGACGTCATCTTCGAGGAGTTCAAGGGCACCGGCAACATGGAGCTCGTCCTGGATCGCAAAATCGCGGATCGCCGCGTCTACCCAGCCATCGACATCTTCCGGTCGGGCACGCGGAAAGAGGAGCTTCTGCTGAGTAAGGCCGAGATCAACCGCGCGACCCTCCTGCGGCAGTTCCTCGCCGACTTGCCCGAGGCCGAGGCGATCGAGTTCCTGCTGCGCCAGATGGCGAAGTCGAAGAACAACAAGGAATTCTTCATCCAGATGGCGCAGTGATAAGGCTCGGGTGAACGCCGCGCTCGCTCGTTTTCTCGCGGTGGACTACGGGCAGAAGAGAATCGGCCTGGCGATCGCCGATCCCCTGGGCATGATTGCATCACCGGCGGGGTTCATTGAGCGCCGGAAAGGCAAAAGACCACCGATCACAAAAATCATCGCCCGAGCGGCTGAATTGGAGGCTCGAGGGTTCCTAATCGGCCTTCCGCTCGACGGAGAGGGCAACGAGACGGCCTGGACCGAAGAAATCCGTGTTTTGGGGGCCGAAATCGCGAAACGTACTGGCATGCCTGTTCGTTTCTTAGATGAACGCTTTACCACGGCGGCAGCATTGCGGACAGTCCAGGAAATGGGAGAATCCACCCGCGGCAGAAAGGGCGACGTTGACTCGCTCGCGGCGGCGATTCTGCTTCAGCAGGCGCTCAATGTTCAAAGCTGATTCGCGCTCCGCGCTCGTCGCGGCGTGCGTGTTTGCGGCTGCGTGCGCGGGCGAGCCGCACGGAGCGGCTACGCGCGTGATCGTCCCCCGGGGAGCCAGCTTCGCGCAGGCGGCAGACTCGCTCGCGCGCAATGGCATCGTCGGTTCGGCGAGGATGTTCCGGCTTTACGGGCGTTTCAATGGTGGCGACCGCAACATCAAGCCTGGCACCTACCTGCTCAAGCACGGAACGCCATGGAAGGACATCGTCAGCGCGCTCAACGGCGGACACGGGCTCGTCAATACGATCACGATACCCGAGGGCTACACACTCTCGCAGATCACGCCGCTCCTCGCGCGCACGCTCAAGGTGCCAGCGGAATCGGTGCAGGCCGCCGTTCGCGATACCGCGCTGCTCGCGAGACTCGACATTCCCAATCCGACACTCGAGGGCTACGTCTTTCCCGATACGTACGCGTTTCCGGACGGGACTACCGCGCGGCAGGCCGTGAGCGAGATGGTCTACTCGTTCGAGCGCCGCTGGAAGCCCGAATGGGATTCGAGCCTCGTGGATCTCAAGATCAATAGAAACGATCTCGTGACGATGGCGTCCATCGTCGAGCGGGAAGCCCGGCTACCCGAGGAGCGACCTGTCATCGCAGCGGTCTACTACAATCGTCTGCGCAAGGGAATGCTGCTCCAGGCGGATCCGACGGTTCAGTACGCCCTCGGCCATCACGTCGGGCGGGTGCTGTACAAGGATCTCGAGGTCGCGTCGCCGTACAACACCTACGTGAACAAGGGTCTCCCCCCTGGACCAATCGCCTCTCCGGGCGCGGCGAGTCTCGCGGCGGCCGCGAATCCGGCGAACGTCCCCTATCTCTACTTCGTCGCGAGCCCGGATGGCCACCACGAATTCAGGATGACGCTCGAAGAGCACACCAGCGCCGTTCGGCAGGTGCGCGCCGCGACGCCCGCGAAGAAGCC
>JADGQU010000396.1 GCA_017881545.1 Gemmatimonadaceae bacterium | reverse complement strand
CTCTCCATGTAGGGCAGCATCTCTTTCTGCACCCGACGGTGGCGGTGACGGGGCTGTATCCATTGCCGATCGATGCGTGGAAGGGGCCACCGCAGACGATTGTCTGCGACGAATTCAGCAATCTGTCCGAGGGCTACGGCTACCGCCTCGAGGCGGCGCCCGCGCACCCGGGATTGCTGTCGGTCGGGGTTCCGTGGTGGGGAGCGCGGGAGCACCGCCGCGAAATGCAGCAGGCGCGGTACGAGGCGCCGTTCATCGTTCTCACCCGGGACTCGAATGAAGGCCAGGTGCGCATCACGAAAACGGGCCAGCCTTACTTCGATTACCGGCTCGGCAAAGAGGAGAAGCGGTTACTGAGGCACGGCATGGCGGCGGCGGCGCGCATTCACGACGCCGCGGGCGCCGAACGCGTCGTGACCTTGCATACGGAGCGGCTCATCTGGGAACGCGACGGTGGCGTCACGATCGACAAATTTTGCCGAGCGATCGAGGCGGCGGCGACATCTCCGAACCGGTTGCCGCTATTCAGCGCTCACCAGATGGGGACGGCCCGCATCGGGACGGACCAGGCGTCCGCCGTTTGCGATCCGCACGGCGCTGTTTTTGGAATGAGCGGAGCTTATGTCGCGGACGCTAGCCTTTTTCCCTCGTCGTCGGGCGTCAATCCGATGGTGACGATCATGGCGCTTGCAAGGCATATCGGGAGAGGATTGACGCGCTAGCTCAACACCTTACTTGGCGCGGGCTCGCTCGAGGTGCGCAGTGGCTCCGTCGCGCACGGCAAGGTAAACGACCCCGTCGGGACCAAACCCAACCAGAACCCGATTGGCGGGCAGCTGCACGCGGTCAATCAACTCGCCCTTGCGATTGATCACGTTGTAGACTGGCCGCGTCTCGACGTTCTGACTCGTACGAACCCAGAGATTCCCGTCGGCATCCGCGCGCGTCGATCCCGGCGCGAACGCGGGCTTGTAGTCCGGCAGCTCGCTCGGCGATACCATCGTCAGCGGTGGGAGCGGTCCGCCGAAAAATCCGCCGCCGGGCCCCGTCGTGGTGACGACGTTGCCGCCAGAAGGAGCCGTCGTCGTTCCAGGCTGCCCGTTCGGCGCAGGGGCTGGCGCGGAGCCCGTGCGTGGCGCGTCACCTCCTGGCCCGTCGCGGCGAGGAGCACCCCCGGCAGCGCCATCAACAGCAGGACGAAGTTGAATCTGTTGACCACCACCCTGCCCGAATTGCCCGCTCGCGCGCGCCTTCTCGATTGCGATTTTCGCCGAGTCAACTAGGGCGACTTTCGCTTCGTCGGAGAGGCGCTCCCATTGAAACGGAATCTTGGGCGACGCCGTGATCGTGCCGTCGGAGTTGAGCCAGTCCACGTGATAGTCTTTCGTGCGCACGAGCGCGATGGTGCCGTCGGGCATGAGCGCCCAGTCGTCGCCCTGCGGAAGCGGATTCGTCGTGTTATTCACGCGGATCCCTCCGTCCGGCGACTGCGTGACAGTGAGGTTGATCTTGGGCGTCTTGAAGAACGTTGCAGTGTCGACTTTGCGCGTAGCCAGGTCGAAGCGGACGAGCGCCGCGGAATCCGGCGGAGTCGGAAACTGCGGGAGCCTGTTCCCGGTGCCGCCTGACGTTGGTCGGAACGCGGCGAAATTCGGCGGAGCGCGGTACACCAGCCTGCCCTTCGGATCGAATCCCGGATTGCCGAACGGTCCGCCCACCAGGAATCCAACATCGTTCGCCCTCGGCGCCGACATCACACGCGCGATTTTTCCATTCGGATCGATCAGCAGCATGGAGAGCGACGCGGGGTCCACGAACAGCGTCGAATCGCCGCGGTATGCGATGAGTCCACCTGGCCGCACACCGTAGGCGCTGGCGGTCGCGCTCGTCGTGTCGGCGATCACCGTCACCGTCGAGAGCGTAGGATCGAACATCACGACCCGCCGCCCGACGATGTCATTGACCAACACGCGCCCGTCGGGGAGGTGTCGGACGGACGAGACCGCGCCGAGCGGTTCCTTTGCGACGGCGGTCACAGGCCCGAGTTGGCGAATGGGCGGAAGGGATTGCGCGATGCACGGCGAGCTTACTAGCACCGTGAGCGCGATCGAGGTGAGGCCGAGCGTAGCTTGCTTCATAAGTGAATTCCTTTGGATACAGCTATACGAGATCACTGCGAATGAGTGGGACGGCACCGAGTGCCGCCATCGAGATCAGTTGCGAATGATGATGACTTGACCGCCGCCACCGCCACCAGGTCCCCCGCCAGCGGGCGCTGTGAAGATACCAGGCATCATCATCGGACCACCGGCGCCAGCGCCTGCGGTTCCCGAACGAATGGACGCAAGATACCGGATATCGAGATAGCTCGAGATGAACGCCGGCAGCTTCCTGACTTGCGCGGGCGTCAGCAGCCGCTTGATGTCGGGCACGACCTTGATCAGCATGTCCACCGAAGCTTCCCGCGCGCGCTGATACCGCGAGTAGGCCTCATCCTTATTGTAGTTGTCGGGCAGGGCCGCGAGATACTTCGCGACCGGAGACCAGATCGAATCGAGACTGATCACGTAGCGGCGATTCATCGTCGCGATGCTGTCCGCCTGCGGACCCGTGAGCTCGAGTGTGTCGGCCTGACGAAGAATCGTCGACAGCGGATTCGGAATTCCTCCGCTCCCGTAGATCGCCTTGAGCAGCGGCTCCGGCGCCTTGTTTCCCCGCAGGCTTCGCCCGCGATCGAGTTGCTGTGTGAGCGCCTGCCGCTCGCGCGTCGGTCCGAGGTCGAAGCGCATCATTGCAGTTACAGTGACAGGCGCTCGCACAGCAGTAAGCGCGGGGAGTGTGGATCCGAATCTCTGGTTCACATCGTACTTGTAGCGCTGCGATGCCGGATCGAATCCGCGGACGGCGAGCAGCGTTGGGTCGGGGAACGCGAACTGCCCCCAGCCGCGCAGATCGTTGTTGCCGTGCAGGA
>JADGQU010000103.1 GCA_017881545.1 Gemmatimonadaceae bacterium | reverse complement strand
CGTCTTCGCTCGGCACGCGTCGCCACAAAGTTTCTCTGAACACTCAGGATCCCAGCACCTATCTGCCTCGACGCCCCCAATCCGGGCTACGGACTCGACTCCGGCGCGATCAAGAATCAGCTCCGCGAGCTTCTCATGGACGCCAAAAGCGGGTGTGACGCTGAACGTCACCTGCGGGAATGTTCGCGCTGCTTCGGACACCATGCGGGGAATATCCGAGGTGGAGTGTCGCCCTGGCGAAAGCATGTACGGAAAGACGACGACGTCCGTCGCGCCTCCGCTAACGCAATCGGCGAGTCCGTGCGCAACATCGGGGTCCGCGATCTCCATGTGCGCATAGCGAACGACCACGTCGGGCCCCGCCATCGTCTGAAGGAGATTCGACATGCAGCGCAGCATGTCGTTCGCCTCCCGTTTACGCGAGCCGTGATCTACGATCAGAATTCCCTTCATCTGTGCAAAATGGCGCTGCGCCCGCCCGCCGACTAGTGCGCGGCTTCGTCCAGGACGGTTCCCTGGTGCCAGGTCGGACGCGCCAGGCCGCCGGCGTCGTCGTAGAAGTGGATCATGTCGGGTGCGTAGATCTTGGTGAGGAAGACGATCTGGCCCGTGTGCATCGAGAAGTGCTCGACCACATGGTACACGGCGCTCAGCACTGTCGTCTCGCGCTCCTGAATCACGAGCGACCGGGCCAGATCCGCTTCAGTCAATCCGGCGAGTACGCCGTCCGCTTCGCGGAGAACCGCATCCAGATTGTCGAGCAGCTTCGGCCCGTCGGCGCCATCGGTTTGCGCGAATTCACCGGCCCGATAACGGGTGATCGACCGTCCGCCGACCCCGCCCAGAATCCATTCGGAGACGTTGCCGGTGAGATGAACGATCAGATTGCCGATGCTGTTGGAGCCCTGATTCGGCCTCGCCCATATCGCGCTTCGTGGCAGCGCGTTGACGCAGTGGCGGAGCTTGATCGGGTACTCCTTGGTCAGCCAGTAGCGCGAGCGCGAAAGAAAGATCTCGGCAACAGACATTAGGCCGTTCTCGCTTCAACTGGGGCGAGCGTATCCCGAAACACCTCCAGTGCGAGCTCCACTTTCCCGAATGGCGCCGACACCTGCACGCCCTGCACGAGCGGTCTCACCCGCTCGAGCATTTCTCTCGCGATCGCGATTCCCTCCGCTACCCCGTGCTCCTTGGACTTGGCGCTCGCGGCCCGCATCCGCTCGATGATTCTCGCCGGCACGACCACGCCCGGCACTTCATTCGCGAGAAATTCCGCGTTGCGCAACGACACCAGCGGCCAGATCCCCGCCACGATCGGAATGCGCGTGTGGTTGATCGTCGTCAGGAATTTCTCTAGCTGTTCCACATCGAACACCGGCTGTGTGATCGCGTACTCCGCGCCGGCCTCGACTTTCCACTCGAAGCGCTTGAGCTCCTGCGCGGGATCGAGCGCGGCGGGGTTCACGCCGACGCCGATCGCAAACCTCGTGGGTGCCCCAATGGCATTGCCGCCCGGATCCAATCCGTGATTGAGCTGGCTCACCAGGTTCGTCAACCCGATCGCATCGATGTCGAACACCGCCGTCGCGTTCGGATACGGCCCCATCTTGGGCGGATCGCCCGTGATGAGCAGGATGTTGCGGAGCCCAACCGCCGCCGCTCCCAACAGGTCGCTCAGCATGCCCAGGAGATTGCGATCGCGGCAGCAGTAGTGTGTGACCGTTTCGATCCCCACCTGCTGCTCGATCAGGACGCTGGTGAGCAGCGCACCCATGCGGCTTTGCGCCCGCGGTCCGTCCGGGACATTCACCGCATCCACTCCGGCATCACGCAGGCGCGCTGTGTCACTTAGCATCTTGGTTGCATCGACCCCGCGTGGAGGCACGATCTCGACCGACGTGACGAACTCTCCGCCGGCAATCTTCCGCGCCCACTTCGAACGTTCGGCAAAAGGAATAGGGGGCACGCCCGGATTCTCGGGCGGAGCATCCGGTTGTACCTGCCGCCGCTCCCTCGCGGGCACACGCGGCTGCCTCGGCGACAGCGGACGCACGCCCTCCACCATCGCCGCGATGTGCTCGGGCGTAGTTCCACAGCAACCACCGACGATCTTCGCGCCCGCCTGCACCAGATGATGCGCGTAGGTCGCCATGTACTCGGGGCTCGCCATGTACATGCTGCGCCCACTCACGTCGCGCGGCATGCCGGCGTTGGGCTGCGCGCTCAACTTTCGCCTGGTGACCGGCGCCATCTTCTCGATCGCGTCGAGAATGATCTGCGGACCAACGGAGCAGTTGAGGCCGATGATGTCGGCGCCGAACGCGTCGAGCGACTGGGCGATGTCCTCGACGGCTACCCCGTAAGGCGTGTGACCATCGGAGCCGATAGTCATCTGCGCGATGACTGGAATCGTCGAATCAACTTCGTGTGCCGCGAGAATCGCCTGCTCTATCTCGTGCACATCCGCGAAAGTCTCGAGAATGAAGATGTCGCAGCCGCCTTCCTTGAGCGCCTGGAGCTGCTCGCGGAATGCTGCCCGCGCTTCGTCCAGGCTCGTGGGCCCGAACGGCTCAAGGCGAACGCCGAGCGGACCGACAGCTCCCGCGACGAGCACATCGCCGTCCGCGACTTCGAGCGCAATCTTTGCCGCTGCGCGGTTGATCTCGCCGACCTGCGACTCGAGCCCGTACTGCGCCAGCTTGATCCGGTTGGCGCCGAACGTGTTGGTTTCAAGAACTTCCGCCCCTGCCTTCTTGTACGCCTTGTGCACGTCGCGTATGAGGTCCGGAGCGCGGAGGCTCAGCTCATCGTAACACTGGTTGATGAACACGCCCTTGTTGTAGAGCACGGTGCCCATCGCTCCGTCGAAGACGATGACCTGGTGTGGGTCGAGCAGCCGGGCGATCAATGGGTTTTCAGGCAACTGCGGCCTCCGGCTCGGCCGAGGCGGCAGGCTCGGCGCCACGAACGGCGTAGTACTTCGCTTCAGGATGATGGATGATCACCGCGGCGGTGGATTGCTCGGGGAGAATCTGGAACGCTTCGGTGAGGTCCATGCCGAGCGCTTCTTTTGCGGGGAGGAGCTTGAACACGGTTGCGTGGTCGTCGAGATCGGGACACGCGCCGTAGCCCCATGAGTACCTCTTGCCGCTCGGGACGCCCAGCTCCTTCCTGATACGCCGATGCGCCCACTCGGCCACCGCTTCCGCCGATTCCACCGAGAGGCCGTGCGAGTAGAACGCTTCGGTGTATTCGTTCTTCGCCTGAAGCTCCTCGAATCGCGCGGTCGCTTCCTTGCCCACCGTTACGATCTGTAGCGGAAGGACGTCGACGTCGCCTGACTCGACATTGCGGATGTAATCGGCGAGACAGAGCCGCTCGCGCCCGACCATGCGCGGAAAGTGGAAGCGCGCGATCTCGCGCAGCGAGCCACCGTCGCTCGAGTACGCGGCGGGATCGTAGATGATCACGTCGTTCCCCTTTGACTGCGCGGGGAAGTAGCCGTACACCATCTGTGGCTTGATCCAGCCATTCTTCTTGGCGTCCTTTTTCAGGCGCTCGAGCGCGGGCTCGAATTCGTTCTTGATGGTCGCCTTGTACTGATCGCCCGAGCCGCGTGCTCCCCACTGGAGGCGATAGAGCTCGTCGAGATCGAGCAGATCGAAGATTTCGTCAATTGGAATGTCGCGAAGCACGCGCGTGCCCCAGAATGGCGGCGACGGGAGTGGATTGTTGGCCGCGACATCACTGCGGTCGCCACCGGCGTCACCGACGGCGATGTCCTTGCCGACGGCGGTGCGCAGGAACACGTCATTCCGTGCATCGTCGAGATTCTTGACGACGAACAAGCCCCGCCTTTTGGGATCCTGGAGAACATCCATTGTCTCCAGTCCCTCGAACGCATCCTTGCAGTAGAAGACGCCGGAGTCGTACGCGCGCTCGCCCTCGACGAACAGCGCGCGGCGGCCGAAACGGCGGTTGATCGCAGCGCCACCGATGAGAACGGGGATCTGCATTCCGCGCTTGTCCAGCTCCTGCACGCAGAGCGGCATCTGCTTCGACGTCGAGACGAGCAGCGCGCTGAGCCCGATCGCATCGGCGCCGACCTCGACCGCCTTGTCGAGAATCGTGTTGACCGGGACCTGCTTGCCGAGGTCGAAGACGGTGTAGCCGTTGTTGGAAAGGATGGTGTTGACGAGAGACTTGCCGATGTCGTGCACGTCGCCGTACACGGTCGCGAGCACGACCTTGCCCTTGGTGTAGCCTTCTGCTTTCTCGAGGAAGAGCTCGAGATGCTTCACCGCTTTTTTCATTACTTCGGCTGACTGGAGCACGAACGGAAGTATCAGCTCGCCAGCACCGAACTTGTCGCCGACTTCCTTCATCGCCGGAAGCAGCACTTCATTCAATACACGCACCGGCGTTTCGCGCACGCCGGCGGCATCTAGTTGCTCCTCGATCCCTTCTTTCTTTCGGTGCAGAATCATCCAGTGGATCTTCTGCTCGGCGGTCATTCCGGCGGTGGGATCTTCCTTCTCGACCTGCGCCGCAGCCCCGCCGCCGCCAACGTTCGAGAAGTACTCAATGAAACGTTGTAGGGCAGTCGGAGTTTTGTTGAAGACCAAATCGTCCGCCATCTCCCGCTCCTCGGGAGAGATCTCCGCGTAAGGGCGGATGTGCGCCGGATTCACAATCGCGGCATCGAGACCCGCCTGCACGCAATGGTGGAGGAATACTGAGTTTAGAACGCCGCGCGCCTCGGGCGTGAGTCCGAAGCTGACGTTCGAGACGCCAAGTATGGTCGAGACGCCCGGAAGCTCGCGCTTGATCAGGCGGATTCCTTCGACCGTCTCCTTACCCGAATCGATCCACTCCGCGTCGCCGGTCGCGAGCGTGAACGTGAGCGCGTCATAGATGAGATCTTCGGGCGCCAGGCCGTACTCTCCCACGACTATGTCGTAGATCTTCTTTGCAACCTCGAGCTTTCGCTCGCGCGTTTTCGCCATGCCGATTTCGTCGATCGTGAGCGCGATCACCGCAGCACCGTGCTTTTTGACAAGAGGCACGACGGAGTCGATCCGCTTGCGGCCGTTCTCCATGTTGATGGAGTTGACGATCCCGCGGCCGGGGATGTGCTCGAGCGCCGCCTCGATGACGTTCGCTTCGGTGGAGTCGATCACGAGCGGCGTTTCCACGCTCATCGACAGCAGCTTCACCACCTTCGACATCTGCTCAGCTTCGTCTCCGCGCTCGGTAAGCGCGACACAAACGTCGAGCACGTGGGCGCCGGAGTCCACCTGTTCGCGCGCGACCTCGAGGATTCCCTCGTAGTCGTCGGCCAACAACAGGCGCTTCACCTTGCGCGAGCCCTGCGAATTCACGCGTTCACCCACCAGCAGCGGCGGTGGGTCCTGGTGCAGCGTGATCGCGCGCATCGCGGAGCTCACGCGCGGAACGTGCTGCGCATGATTGACTGGCTTGGCGGCGCGTTCCGCCTCGCGCACCGCTCCGACGATCGCGGCGAGATGCTCCGGAGTCGTGCCGCAACATCCGCCGACGATGCGCACGCCGAAGTCCTTCACGAACTCCGACAGCGCAACTGCCATCGGCCCCGGCTCGAGCGGATACACCGCCTCGCCGATTCCGGTGTTGAGCGGCAACCCCGCATTGGGAATCACCGACAGCGGTAACGTCGCGTGCTCGGACAAATAACGAATCGGCTCGCGCATGTGCTCGGGGCCCGTCGAGCAATTCAACCCGATCACATCGACTCCGAGTGCCTCGAGCGTCGTCATCGCGCTGGCGATGTCGGTTCCCAGCAGCATGCGGCCGCTTACGTCAAGCGTAACCTGCGTCTGTATCGGGAGCCGCCTCCCGATCTCGGTGAACAATCGCTCGATGCCCGCAACCGCGGCCTTCACTTCAAGGATGTCCTGCGACGTCTCGATCAGAAGGAGATCGACTCCACCCTCGACCAGGTATTTCGCCTGCTCGTAGAAATTGTCGGCCAGCTCGGCGTACGTAATCTGCGAGAGCACCGGATCGGAGCTCGAGGGCAGCATGCCCGTCGGACCCATCGAAGCCGCGACGAACCGCGGCTGATCGGGTGTCGAGTATTTGTCGGCAGCTGCCCTCGCCAGTCGCGCGGCGCCGACGTTTATCTCGCGGACTTTGTCACCAAGCCCCCATTCCTTGAGGCGGCGCGGCGTCGACTGGAAGGTGCAGGTCTCTACGACGTCGCACCCCACCGCCAGGAACGATTCGTGGATCGCCTGGATCACATCGGGACGCGTGAGAACGAGATTGTCGTTGCAACCCTCCAGCGCCTTGCCGCCGAAATCCTCGGCCGAAAGGTTGTATCTCTGGATGTTCGTCCCCATCGCGCCGTCGTAGATGAGCACTCGACGGCTCAATGCTTCCAGGTAAGGCGATTTTATATGTCGTTCGGTCATGTTCACGTTGCGAAATCGGATCGTCGGAGACGACACACCAGCGTCGTCTCGAGCTCATCAGCCCTCGTCAAAGGAGGGATAACAAAAAAGCCCACGCATAGGCGCCGGCGAGCGCTTTAGCGATTTGTTTAACGTGGCCGCAAGTTGCTTTAAATCGCCACGGATTCAGTTGTGCCCTTTCACTATAGTAGTGGGCCGAGCGCGGCGGGGCAAGGCGAAAACACTGTACGCCAGCGCTGGTTTGGACTCACGAAGTGACTTGAGCGAGGTACTTCAAGCTCACATCACCGTGCGGGGCCAACGGCCTCCACAACTTGTACAGGAATTTGTTCCAGCCGTGCAATCCCTGACCGGCGCGCCGTGCCACTGGAATTAGTTGCCTAGCGGGAAGGGCTAGAAGGCGCCGGCGCCGGCGAAACCGTGCGGACTTGCCATCGCGGGGACGGTACTGCGCCCAGCCGATGGATCCGCTGAAGCCCGCGGCGCCGAAGTCGTCGGAGTCGAGAACTTCCTCGACGAAAACGCGCAGCGCCCCTTCGAAGGTTCCGAGCACGTCGTGCATGGCGACGATGGCGCCGTCGACAAGAAAGGGCTTGAACATGTCGAGATCCGCCTTCGCTCCCTCGTAGGTGTGGTCACCGTCGATCCAGAGAAAGCGAATCGAGTCCGTCCACCTGCGCGCTAGATCGTGCGAATACGCGCGCTCGATCTCCACGCGCTCGAACACGCCAGCTGTCCTGAGGTTGGAGACGAAGTCTTCATACGAAGTAGTCTTGCCACGCAGATCCGGATCGGTCGTCGCCGGCGAAGTGTGCGGATCCACCGCCACGACTTTTCCGAGTCCCAGCTCGCGGGTCACGTAGGCGATGCCGACCGTCGATCTGCCCTTGAAGCTGCCGATCTCGAGATTCTTTCCCTGCGCGGGAGAAAGCGCGGCCGCGGCCATCAGGAACCGCGCCTCGCGCTCGGAGAGATAGCCCGTCGTCGCGGACACGCGGCGCCACCCCTGATCGATGATCGCCGCGATGTGCTCGAGGTCGCGCTTCGGCATCAGAACTCTAGTCGGGAATCGTCGGTGTCGTCGCGAATGGAACGTCCGGTGGTGCGGGACCGGCTCTCGAAAGAATGCACGAGGGCGAGGAGTCGCTGGCGTTC
>JADGQU010000395.1 GCA_017881545.1 Gemmatimonadaceae bacterium | reverse complement strand
GTAAATTCTGCCGAGTGATGGACTCACACGCCTTCCTCCAGAATCTCGCGGTAGTTCTCTGCGTGGCAGCGGTCGCGACCGTCGTATTCCAGAAACTGCGGCAGCCGGTCGTGTTCGGGTATCTGTTGGCCGGAATGATTATCGGTCCGCACATCTCGATTCCGCTCGTCGCGGATCCGCAAACAGTGAGCGCGCTGTCCGAGCTGGGCGTCATCCTGCTCATGTTCTCACTCGGCCTCGAGTTCAGCATCCGAAAACTGGTGCTTGTGAGTCAGCAGGCCGGCGCGGTGGCGTTGTTCGAGTGCAGCGTGATGATCTCCATCGGCTATCTCGTGGGGCAGATGCTCGGCTTCACGAGGATGGAGAGCATCTTCACCGGTGCGATCACCGGCATCTCCAGCACGACGATCATCGTGAAGGCGTTCCAGGAGCAGAAGGTGAAAGGGCGGGTCACGGAGCTCGTTTTCGGAATTCTCATCATCGAAGACCTGATCGCGATATTCCTGCTCACCATTCTGACCACGATCTCGCGATCGGGAGCCGTATCGCCGGGCGATGTTCTCGTCACTGCAATGCGACTGGCGATGTTTCTCGCCGCGCTCATCGGCTTCGGGATTCTCATTGTGCCGCGGGCGATCCGCGCGGTGCAGAAGCTCGGACAGCCGGAGACGACTCTCGTCGCAAGCATCGGCATCTGCTTCGCGGCGGCGCTGCTGGCTCTCTCGTTCGGGTACTCGGTGGCGCTGGGCGCATTCATCGCCGGATCGCTCGTCGCCGAATCCGGACACGAAATAGAGATCGAGACTCTCGTGCGTCCGGTGCGCGATATGTTCGCCGCGATCTTCTTCGTATCTGTTGGAATGATGATCGATCCGTCAGCGCTCACGGAGCACTGGAAAGCTGTGCTCGCGCTGACCGCGGCAGTGATCATCGGTAAGGTCCTGGCAGTGACGATTGGCTCCTTCCTCGCCGGTCATGGCCGTCGCACTGCGATGAAGGCCGGAATGAGCCTCGCTCAGATCGGAGAGTTCTCCTTCATCATCGCCAGCGTCGGCGTCGCGGCGGGCGTGATCCGCGGCTGGTTGTATCCCGTGGCGATCGCCGTGTCCGCCATCACGACGCTTACGACTCCGCTGCTGATCAAGCTCTCGAATCGGGCGGCGGCATCAATCGATCATTGGCTGCCGGAGCCGATTCAAACAGTTGCCGCGCTCTACGGATCGTGGATCGAGCGCGTCCGAAGCGCTCCGCGAGCGCCGACCGAGCGATCGGCGACGAATCGCATCATCCGGATCATCCTGCTCGATGCGGCTCTGATAACGGCGGTGGTGATCGGGGTCGACGTCGAGATAGACAGGCTCAGTCAGATAGTCGGTGGGATGACGGGCATGCCGCCCGCGCGCGTGCGTTTCATAGTGGTGTTGACTGCCGGCCTGATCATGGCGCCGCTCATCTACGGCCTGATCACGAGCGCGCGTGCACTCGGCAACCACCTCGCCCGCCGCGCGTTCGCGGACGCGCAGAAGGGGAAAGTGGATCCCGCCGATGCTCCGCGGCGCGCTCTCGTCATCCTTGTGCAGCTCGCGGTGGTGCTCGCGGTAGGTATTCCGATCGTCGCCATCACGCAGCCGTTTCTTCCGCCGCATCAGGGAGCGTTCGTTTTGGCTTTGCTCACGCTACTGCTTCTCGTTGCACTCTGGAGGAACGCCTCCAATCTCCAGGGACACGCGCGGGCCGGCGCGCAGATCATCGCATCGGCGTTGGCGAATCAGATGGCATCGGCCGAGGGAGCGTCTGACGAGGCGTCGCTGCTTGACGTGAACGCCATTCTGCCCGGGCTCGGCGAGCCGGTTGCGATACGTGTCGCCCCGCAGAGCATTGCCGTCGGCAGGAGTCTGGCGCAGCTCAACCTCCGCGGCGCCACCGGCGCGACGATCCTCGCAATCAGGAGGGGTACGGAGCAGATCCCGACACCCCTCGGCCGCGAAGTAATTCGCGCCGACGACGTGATCGCGGTAGCAGGATCGCAAGACGCGCTGGCGGTTGCCCGGGCAATCTTCCATCCAGATCTCTCGCGGATCAGAGACGACATCGAGGGCGCGGAGATTCAGTCAGAGCTGGAGGCGCTGAACGATGCGCTGCTCGTCGAGCAAAAGCGCACGCCGCGGAGTTTTCTGCCATAGAGTTCGTGGTGCGCGCTTTCTGATAGTCCAGCACGCGGGGTCGGCGTGGGGTGTTCTCTTCGGCCGCACACTCGCTTGGTCCGAGCCCCTAACTACACTCCCTCGCTCCGCTCGGTCGCGGGTCTCCTCCTCGCGCTCGTTTGCAGCGGTCTACGAGGACCCTCGCCCGACTGACCGGCAAAGATTCCAAATCTGCAAGCGAGCGTCAGCGCCGCGATGATGCGGCGGTCGACTGACCGAGGAGAAGTCAGCAAGGCGCGACCAACAAAAAGGCCGCCTCTCGACAGCGAGGCGGCCTTTTTGTCGGGTGGGCCTATTCGCCCGCCGCGCGCCGTCGCTTGGTTCGCCTCGGCGCTGCGGTTTTCTTCCTGCTGATCGGTACTACACCAACTTCGGCCGCCGGCTCGAGCTCGGCCGGAACGACAGGCACCGCGCGCGGCTGCTTGTAGACCTGCCGCTTGCCCTCGTAATTCTTGAAAATCACTTCGTCGTCTGTGATTGACTCGAGGTACTCGGGCAGGAGTGGCACCTTGCCGCCGCCGCCCGGGGAGTCGATTACAAATTGCGGAACTGCAAGGCCGGATGTCCAGCCGCGCAGCGCCTGCATGATCTCGAGACCTTTCTGCACCGTGGTGCGGAAATGCTCCCCGCCCGCCACCTGGTCCGCCATATACAGGTAGTAAGGCCGCACACGCGCCTTGAGTAGCTCGTGCATCAGCTTCATCATCACCTTGGGGTCGTCGTTCACGCCTTTGAGGAGCACGGTCTGGCAGCCAAGCGATACGCCGGCTCTCGACAGGCGATCCAGCGCGGCGA
>JADGQU010000394.1 GCA_017881545.1 Gemmatimonadaceae bacterium | reverse complement strand
GCGTAATCAGTAGGTGATCGGGCCGGCGGGCGAGCGGTCCGAGCCGTAACTGACGGGACGGGTGTTTGTTCGGATCTATTCGGCGGTCAGGAAATCTTCGATTCTCCCTTACGCGATACGCGCTGGCACTTCTGGTCACCGCGATCGCGTTGGTCGCAACCCTGATTCTGCGGCGCGATGGGCCCACGCCGAGCTTTCTTTTCTTCGTGCCGGCCGTGGCGATTTCGGCCTGGTACGGCGGCCCCGGCCCGGCCGCGTTGGCGACAAGCCTGTCGCTCCTCCTGATCGATCTGAATTTTCTTGATCCCGGCGGGTCGCTCCTGATCGACCGCATCGAGGCCCTCGAGATCATCGCCTTCATCATCGTCGCTGCTACGATTACGACGACCATGGAGGCGCTGCACCACGCCCTGGCGCTGGCCGAATCGCGCGCGACCGCACTCAAGCAGCTCAACGAGGAAGTGGGCCGCAGCTACGACTCCGAGCGCGAGAAACGGCACATGGCGGAGCTGCTGGCGCAGGCGCGGGAGGAGGTGCTGGGCGTCGTCGCTCACGATCTGCGCAATCCGCTCAACACCATCATCACCTCCACCGATCTGCTGCTCCAGGAGAGACTGGAGCCCGCGCGGCGAACCGAATTGCTGGAGGTCGCGCTTCGAACCGGCAGGCAGATGAACCGCCTCATCGGCGATCTGCTCGACACCGTGCGCATGCATGCGGGCAAGTTCACGCTCGATGTCGAAGATGTCACCGTTGCCTCGATTTTCCGTCAGGCGGAAGAAACGTTCAGGCCGATCGCTGAAAAGCGAGGGATATATCTCGAAGCGGTTCCACCTGAGAACGGGGTCGCCGTTCGCGCGGATCCTTTTCGCGTGTCGCAGATTGTCGGCAACATCGTCGGCAACGCGCTCAAGTTCACGCCGGAGCGTGGAAACGTGACGCTGCGTGCTGACGCCAACGGCAATCATGTCGCGATTCACGTCACCGACACCGGCCCCGGAATCCCGCCCAACGACATCGAACATCTCTTCGATGATTTCTGGCAGGCCCGCCGCAACGATCACCGTGGAGTGGGACTCGGGCTCGCGATCGCCAAGGGAGTTGTCGAAGCGCACGGCGGAATGATCTGGGCCGAGAGCACGCCCGGTCACGGAAGCACCTTTTCCTTCACGTTGCCGAGGGCGATCGCGACGCGTTCGGCTTGACCCCTCGACCCCGGTGGGTATCCTTGGGGCACCATGTCAGAGCCGAGATTCGTCGAAGGGCGCATGACCCAGATGCTCTGGCGAGCGCGGGCCGTCTTCCTCGGCGCCGCGCTGATTGCCGCAGCCACCACCTGTCGACCCAAGCCGGCATCGGTTGAGGAGTTGTACACCGCTCGCATGCTCGGACTCAGCTATCTCCAGCGAAACCAATTGCCGGAGGCTGAGGGCGAGTTCAAGAAGCTCACCAAGCTCGCGCCCGACGATCCCCTCGGCTACGCGAACCTTGGCCTCACCTATCTGCAAGCCGGCCGCTATGCCGAGGCGGAGAAGCAGCTACTCCGGGCCCGAGAGTTGGACCCCCGCAGTACCGAAGTGGGTCTCGCGCTTGCCAGACTCTATTCCCTGACGGGACGTGCCTCTGAGGCGCGCGCGACCCTCGAGCAGCTCCGCCGCGACAGCACCGGCAACGCTCACGTCCTTTACGCGCTCGCCGAACTCGACGCTCAGCAGGCCGACAGCGCCTCGGCGCGCAGGTACGCAGACCGGCTGAGAGATGTGCTCACGGTCGCGCCGGCGAATCTTGCCGTGCGAACCAAGCTCGTCGAAGCACTCGCGCGGCGCGGGGAAGTCGACAGTGTCGTTCGGCACCTCGAGGAGCTGCGGCGGATACCACCTGAGCCTCCGCGGGAGGCGAGGACGTATCTCGACAGCACGATTCAACTGCTGCGGGCGGGAAAGCTGCCGCAGGCGCAGGCGGCGCTCGATCATTTCGTGGGCCTGATGGAGGTTACGGCGCCCTACCAGGCGTCGCTCGAAGACGTGAAGTGGACTGATGGTCCGATCGCTGGGCGTCCCATCCTTACGTTTGCGCCGAAGTCATTCATCTCTCTCCGCGGGGTCCGAGAGAAGTCAACGGTCGATCTGGCAAAGTTCGTCGATGCGACGAGCGAGGCGGGTTTCCCCAGCGCGGAAACGGGTAGCGGCGCAGCCGGCGTGCCGGCGCAGCGGGACGCACCTACGGCCCTTGCTGCCGGCGATGTAGACGGAGACGGCACGGATGATCTGTTCATCTCAACGTGGTCGCCGGCGCAGCGAAAGTCGATCGCGCATCTCTATCGCGTTCAGGACGGATTCGTCAGGGACGGCACCGAGAGATCGGGCATCTCGCTTCCTGAGGGCGCCGCGTTCGCGATTTTCGCGGACTACGACAACGATGGCTGGCTGGACCTCTTCGTCATCGGAGGAGAGGGGCGCGGCCATCTGTTCCACAACCGTGGTGACGGGACGTTTGTGGATGTGACGGCGAAAGCCGGCGTAGCGGATGTCAAAGGAGCGCGCAAAGCGATTTTCGTCGATCTCGATCACGATGGCGACCTCGACCTCCTTCTCGTCGGGAAAGGCCCGCGGACTCTGTACCGCAACAATCTTGATGGCACGTTCACAGACGCGACTGCAAGCTTCGGCCTCGCCGGCGTCGACGACGCGCGCGACGTTGTCTTTGGAGACTTCGATGGCGACGGACGGATGGACGTCTTCCTCACGAACGAGCAGGGGAGTGACGTCCTGTTCCACAATGGGGGAGCGCAGCGCTTCAGCGACGTGACCGCAGCGAGCGGGCTCGCAACGAGGGGCGGGTCGGGCGCCGCGACCGTAGGCGATTACAACAACGACGGATTCCTCGATCTCTTTATCGCGAGCGCGAATGGTGGCGAGCCGGCGCTATGGCTGAACAAGGGGAATGGCACTTTCACTCGAGATGTCCGCTCAAAGGCCGCAATGCAAGCGCTCGGCAACT